>JAEDGE010000026.1 GCA_016297675.1 Oscillospiraceae bacterium | reverse complement strand
GCGGTCACAGGCAGACAGCGTAGCGAATCTGCCGGACGGCTCGGACAAGGTTTCCCTAATAAATCCGAACATGGATTTGCGTGCTTTGTAAGGGCAGTAGGAACGGCGGCTCCCGGTGGCAACGCCCCCACTGGCAATGCATTGCCGGGATTGCAAAAAACTTTTGATAGAATTAGGAGATTGAGGAAAAGACTGCATGATTTGTGGCAGCCGAATGCAGATCATGCAGAAGTGCCGGCAGGTGTCGGCAGGAGAAACAGGAGAAAAAGAATATGTCAAATTTGGTGATTGTAGAATCGCCGGCAAAGGCGAAAACCATTCAAAAATATTTGGGAAAAGACTTTGATGTCATTGCCTCTATGGGACATGTGCGGGATTTGCCGAAGTCCAAGTTCGGTGTGGATATTGAGCACAACTTTGCACCACAGTATGTGGATATGAAGGGAAAAGAGGATGTCATCAAACAGTTGAAAGCCCACGCTGCAAAGTGCGACAAGATTTATCTTGCAACTGACCCGGATCGAGAAGGGGAAGCCATTTCGTGGCACATTGCACAGATGCTGCATCTGGATATGCAGGAAAATAATCGTGTGGCATTCAATGAAATTACAAAGAGCGGTGTGCAGGCTGGTATGGCGAATCCACACCAGATTGACATCAATCTGGTCAATGCCCAGCAGGCAAGAAGAGTACTGGATAGAATCGTTGGGTATCAGCTCAGCCCGTTTTTGTGGCGAAAAGTACGGCGTGGATTATCTGCCGGAAGAGTGCAATCCGTTGCCGTTCGGTTGGTGGTAGACCGAGAAAATGAAATCCGTGCCTTTCAGCCGCAGGAATACTGGACGATTGATGCAAAGCTGTCCGCCCCATCTTCCCGTAAAATCTTTTCGGCAAAGCTGAACGCAGTGGACGGAAAAAAAGTCGATAAAACAGAAATCTCCAGCAAAGAGCAGGCAGATGCCATTGTAGCACGGTTACAGGAAGCACCATTTGTAGTCAAGACTGTGAAAAAACGAGTTACAAGAAAGCATCCATCTGCTCCGTTTATTACCTCTACGTTACAGCAGGAGGCATCCTATCGGCTGAGTTTTCAGTCGAAGCGTACTATGAAAGTGGCACAGGAATTATATGAAGGCGTGGAAATTCAGGGGATGGGAGCCGTCGGTCTGATTACTTACATGCGTACGGACAGTTTGCGTATTTCAGATGAGGCAAAGAAAGCCGCATCAGATTATATTCTCTCTGCCTATGGAGAGAACTATTTGCCGCCATCTCCCCGTGTTTATAAAACAAAGAAAAATGCACAGGATGCCCACGAGGCAATTCGTCCATCTATGCCGGAGCTGACACCGGAACAGGTGAAGAGCAGTTTGACCAGTGACCAATATAAATTATACCGTTTGATCTGGGAGCGGTTCATCGCCAGTCAGATGGCAGATGCCCTGCTGGATACGGTTTCTGTGGATATTGATGCCGACAACTGCCTATTTAAGGCAAGCGGTTCCACGATCAAGTTTGACGGCTTTACCGTTTTATATGAGGAAACCAGAGACAGCAAGGGCGATAAGGACAAGTCGGAAAATAAGAACCTGCCAGAATTGCAGGAAGGGGATTTGTTGAAACTGCGTGCGTTAGAGGGCAATCAGCATTTCACCCAGCCGCCGACCCGCTATTCCGAAGCGTCGTTGATTAAGGCGATGGAAGAGTATGGAATTGGACGGCCGAGTACGTATGCACCAACCATTACTACAATTACCGCACGAAATTATGTGGAACGGGAAGGCAAACAACTGAAACCGACCGTACTGGGAGAAGTGGTCACGGAACTCATGAAAGAGCACTTCAAAAATATTGTAGACGTGAAGTTTACAGCAAAGATGGAAAGTGACTTGGACGATGTCGAACGGGGCGAACAAGATTGGGTGCAGGCATTGGACAGCTTCTATGGTGACTTCTCTCAGACTTTGAAAACCGCAGAGGAAAAGATGGAAGGCAAGCGAGTGAAAGTGCCGGACGAAGAAACGGATGAGATTTGCGAAGTCTGCGGAAAAAAGATGGTTATCAAAATCGGACGGTTCGGACGATTTTTGGCTTGTTCCGGTTTTCCGGACTGTAAGAATACCAAAAAAATCGTACAGGAAATGCCCGGCAGCTGTCCGCTCTGCGGTGGAAAAATGGTGCTGAAAAAGTCCAAGCGGGGCAGAAGCTTTTATGGGTGCAGCAATTTCCCGAACTGCAATTTTATGACATGGAATATACCGGTTGCGGAAACCTGTCCGCAATGTGGTTCGACGCTCTTTCAGAAGGGTGGAAAATCCGGCAAGCTGGTTTGTGAAAAGCCGGATTGTGGCTTTGAAAAAAATTTAACGGGCGGAGGACAGGCATGACAGAACAATGCAGACAAGTAACCGTCATTGGCGGCGGTCTGGCAGGCTGTGAGGCTGCTTGGCAGCTGGCACAAAACGGCATTGCGGTGACTCTTTACGAACAAAAACCGATGCATTACAGTCCGGCACACCATCGGAACGGACTGGCAGAGCTGGTCTGTTCCAACTCTTTGAAAGCAGATCGTCTGGCATCGGCTGCCGGTTTGCTGAAAGCGGAGATGGAACGGCTCGGTTCTCTGCTGATTCCCTGTGCAAGGAAGACGGCAGTTGCTGCTGGCGGAGCATTGGCAGTGGATCGAGATGCCTTTTCCGATCTGGTGACAGAACGGATTCGTTCGCATCCGCTGATTCAGCTGAAAACAGAAACCGTTTCCCACATACCGGATGGAAACGTAATTGTGGCAACCGGTCCTTTGACGGACGGCACGCTGGCAGAGGAAATCGAACAGCTCTGTGGGACACGGCTGCGGTTTTTTGATGCAGCTGCACCGATTGTCAAGTATGAGAGTCTGGATACGGAAAAGGTCTTTTTTGCCGCACGTTACGGAAGAGGGACTGCTGATTATATCAATTGTCCGATGAATCAGGCAGAATATGAGGCATTCTACGAAGCGTTGATTTCAGCGGAACGGGCGGAGCTGCATGACTGTGACAAGCAGTTCTTTCGGGTTTACGAAGGCTGTATGCCGATTGAAATTTTAGCATCCCGTGGAAAAGACACCATGCGGTTCGGTCCACTGAAACCAGTCGGACTGACCGACCCTCGCACAGGACACCGACCATATGCAGTGGTACAACTGCGGAGAGAGAATCAGGAAGGTACGATGTACAATCTGGTAGGGTTTCAGACCAATTTAAAATTTGGCGAACAGAAACGAGTTTTTTCTCTGATTCCGGGACTGGAGCAGGCAGAGTTTGTCCGCTATGGCGTGATGCATCGGAATTCTTTTTTAGACAGTCCAAGACTGTTGGGGGCAGATTACGCCCTTCGCAGCAATCCGGACTGCTTTTTTGCCGGACAGATGACCGGCGTGGAGGGCTATATCGAATCCGCTGCCAGCGGCATTCTGGCAGGAAAGAACATGGTTCGCCGGATACAGGGAAAGCCACCGTTGATTTTGCCAAGAGAAACGATGATGGGGGCACTGGCTGCCTACATCAGTGATGAAACGGTTACACAATTCCAACCGATGGGCTGTAATATGGGCATTCTGCCGGAACTGCCGGAACGGATTCGAGATAAAAAAGAAAAATATCAAGCCTATGCAGATCGGGCACTGGCAGCACTGGATGCCTATTTGCAGCAGAGTGGCGAAGAATCAACGGAGGGGAAGGACAATGAATATTTTAATTGATGCATTCGGCGGAGATGATGCACCATTAGAAGTGATCAAGGGTGCGATCCGTGCTGTGCAGGAGTTGGGTGTCACAGTGACGCTGGTCGGAGCAGAAGAAACCATCCGCCGCTGTGCAGCAGAGCATTCGCTTTCACTGGATGGTTTACAGATTTTACATGCCCCTGCCGTTTTTGATATTCATGAAGAGCCAAGCACCCTGTTGAAACAGCATGCCGATACTTCGATGGCAGTGGGAATGCAGGCATTGCATGACGGAAACGGCGATGCATTTGTTTCCGCCGGCAGTACTGGTGCGTTGCTGATGGGAGCAACCTTTCTGGTGAAACGAGTGCGTGGGGTAAAGCGTGCCGCACTGGCACCGATTCTGCCGACTGCAACGACGCCCTTTATTTTATTGGATGCCGGTGCAAACAATGACTGTCGTCCAGAGATGCTGGTGCAGTTTGCTGTCATGGGCAGTGCCTATATGGAACGGGTTATGGGCGTAAAGCGACCGAGGGTGAAGCTGCTGAATGTTGGGGCAGAAGAAACCAAGGGCAGAGAACTGGAGTTGGAAGCCTATCACCTGCTGGAACAAGCACCGGTGCATTTCTGCGGCAATGTAGAAGCAAGAGAACTGCCGTTCGGCACAGCCGATGTGGTCGTAGCAGATGGATTTACAGGAAATATCGCATTAAAGCTGTATGAAGGCATGGGCAAATTTATGGCAAATGAGCTAAAACATCATATTTTTTCTGGTGTCAATGGGAAACTTGCCGGTTTGCTGGTACTGCCGAAAATCAAGGAACTGACCAAGAAAATGGATTACAAGGCAGTGGGCGGAGCGATGATGCTCGGCGTACAGAAACCAGTGGTGAAGGCACACGGCAGTTCCGATGCGACTGCATTTTTCAATGCGATTCGACAGGCAAGAGACTGCGTGGCAGGCGATATGATTGCTGCCATGACACAGTTCATGCAGCAGGAAAAAGCCGGAAAAGCGTAAAATCATGACAGCCGCCTTGCTACGGCTGCAAAACAAAAACAGAAAGGATTGGGCGTATATATGGAACAATTGCATCTGGAACAGTTTGAAACACAGATTCACTACCATTTTAAGAACCGGCATTTGCTGGTGGAGGCATTGTCGCACTCTTCCTATGCCAATGAAAAGAAAAAGTGCCGATGCAGCAATGAGCGGTTGGAATTTTTGGGAGACAGCGTGCTTTCGATTGTGGTATCCTCCTATTTGTTTCATCAGTTTCCGGAGCTGCCAGAGGGCGAGCTGACGAAGCTGCGTGCTTCTTTGGTCTGTGAAAAGGCACTGCATGTATTTGCACAGGAGATTCATCTGGGGGATTATTTGCTGCTGGGCAAGGGAGAAGAACACACTGGCGGCAGAACCCGTTCTTCCATTTTGGCAGATGCGTTTGAGGCAGTCATTGCAGCGATTTATCTGGACGGCGGCATGGATGCCGCAGAACGGCATATCATGCGGTTTATTCCGAAGAATTTGGAACAGCGGGAATCCCTTGGATTTCGGGACTATAAAACTGCTTTACAGGAAGTCATTCAGAAGAATCCGGAGGAGAAAGTGGAATATGTGCTGGTATCGGAAAGCGGTCCCGACCATGCAAAGGCATTTCAGGTGGAAGTTTGCCTGAATTCGAATGTTATCGGCGTTGGAACAGGCAGAAGCAAAAAGGCAGCAGAACAGATGGCAGCCAAAGAAGCCCTGCGGCTGATGGGCTATGAAAAATAAGGGCAACATTGCTATTTTTGTACCGCATGCGGGTTGTCCGCACCAGTGCAGTTTTTGCGACCAGCGGAAAATCAGTGCTGCACAGGGAATCCCAAGTTCGGAACAAGTGCAGCAGCTCTGTCAAAAGGCAGTGAATCATCCACGCAGACCGAAAGAACTGGAAATTGCGTTTTTCGGCGGCAGTTTTACTGCCATTCCGGAAGCACAGCAAAATGCACTTCTCGAGGCAGTACAACCCTTTGTACAAAGCGGCAGTGTCTCCGGCATTCGGATTTCCACCCGTCCGGATTGTATCACACCGGCAATTTTACAGCGGCTGCAATCGTATCATGTGACTGCGATTGAATTAGGTGCACAGAGCATGTCGGATCGGGTATTGCAGCAAAATCGGAGAGGACATACCGAACAGGCGGTTCGCACTGCTGCAAAACAAATTGCCGATGCCGGCTTTTCGCTGGGACTGCAAATGATGGTGGGGCTGTACGGCAGCACCATCGAGCAGGAGTATGCCACGCTGCGGGAACTGCTGGCACTGCATCCGGAAACGCTGCGAATTTATCCGCTGGCAGTGTTGTCCGGAACGGAACTGGCGGAACGGGTGCAGGATGGCAGCTTTTCCCTGTATACCATGGAGGAAGTACTGGATTTTTGTGCGGATGCCCTTTGCCTTTGTCATGCCAATGGGGTAAAGGTGATTCGCTGCGGACTGCACGCAGAGGAAACGCTGCAATCGGAAGTGGTAGCTGGCTTTTATCATCCGGCATTTCGGGAGCTGGTGGAATCTCGGCTGTGTCTTCGCTGTTTGCAGCAGCATATCCGACAGCATCCGGCGGAAACTACACTCACAGTACAGACGGCAATCGGCTGGAGCAGTCGGGTTGCCGGACATCACAGCAGCAATCGTTCTGCCTGTCAGGCAGACGGTGTGACGCTGAACATTACAGAAACAGCAGCCTTTCCGGCAGGATGGCTGCAAATCGGAGAGGACGGATACGATGTTTTTCAAATCGCTGGAACTGCAAGGCTTTAAGTCCTTTCCGGATCGGGTCAAGTTGGAATTTGAACAGGGCTTGACGGCTGTAGTTGGCCCCAACGGCAGCGGAAAGAGCAATATCGGCGATGCCATTCGCTGGGTATTGGGGGAACAGTCCACCAAACTGCTGCGGGGCAATCGGATGGAAGATGTCATTTTTTCCGGTACGAAGCAGCGAAGACCGGCAGGGTTTGCAGCGGTGACGATTCAGCTGGACAACCATACTGGGATGTTTGGCGAGGCATACGGTGAAATCGTGGCAATTACCAGAAAACTTTACCGCAGCGGTGAAAGTGTCTATCAAATCAATGGGAAAGCCGTTCGTCTGAAGGATGTGCAGGAACTGTTGATGGATACCGGCATGGGACGGGACGGCTATGCCATTATCGGACAGGGTCGCATTGCAGAAATTGTCAGTGCCAGAAGCACCGACCGGCGGGAATTGTTTGAAGAGGCAACAGGCGTTTCTAAATTCCGCTATAAGCGGGAAGAGGCAGAACGCAACTTGCAGGCAGCACAGGAGAATCTGGTGCGGTTGCAGGACATCGCTGCTACATTAGAAGGCAGAGTAGAACCGCTGCGGCGGCAGGCGGAAACAGCAAAACAATTTCTCAAGCTGGCAGAGCAGCAGAAAAAGCTGGAGATTTCCATTTGGATGCAGCAGCTGCAGCATTTGGAACAGGAAAAGACAGCGTTAAAGGATACGCTTTTGCAGGCAAGGGCAGCTTATCAAAATGCGGTATTGGATTTAGAACAGGCAGATGCCGCTTTGCAGGAACAATATCGGCAGATGCAGCGAACGACCGTGCAAATTCAGAATTTGCGGGAACAGGTACAGACAGCAGAGGAAACGGCTGCAAAAATGCAGGCAGATCTTGCAGTCTGTGCCAACGAACAGCAGCACAATGCCCAGCGTCTGACACAGTTGGGACAACAGCAGACCGATGTGGAACGGACAGAGCAGGAGATTGCTGTACAATTGCAAGCACAGAAAACCACACTGGAAACCTTGCAGCAGCAGCAGACCGCAGCGGCGGCAGCTTGTCGGGAACAGGAGACATTGCGAGCCGCCCTGCAGACCAAAATGGAAACCGTTGCAGCCGCTTTGCAGACGGCAGAACGAACGCTGCAAGACGGATACGGCAGACAAAATACCTGGTTTGCAAAAACAGAGTCACTTGCTGCCCAAATAGAGACGCTACAGGCACAGACGGTTTCGCAGACTGCCCAATTGGCAGCGTTGCAGCAGCAACAACAGGCTGCGGCAGAGCATGCCAAGCAGACGGAAACGGCTGCGGAGACGGCAGCAGCAGCGGAAGCAGCGGTGCGTGTGGCGTTGGAGAACGCACAAACACAGCAAAAAGCAGCACAGTCCCTTCTGGAACAAGTACAGACCCAGCAGGCACAGCGAAAGATGCAGCTACAAACTGTACAGCAGCGGCATCAGCTCTTGTTGGAGATGGAACACAATATGGAGGGCTATGCCGGCAGTGTCAAGGCAGTTTTACAGGCGGAAAACGGCAAACCGCATGGTGTTTATGGTACGGTTTCGCAGATTATTACAACAGAATCCCGTTACAGTCTGGCGATGGAAACAGCACTCGGCGGAGCCATGCAGAATCTGGTGGTGGAGAACGAAGCAGCAGCAAAGGACTGGATTCGGTATCTGGCAGCGAAGCGAGCCGGACGAGCGACTTTTCTGCCGTTGACCTCTGTCAGAGGGCAGCTGCTTTCGGAACAGGCGGTTTTACAGGAGGATGCAGTCATTGACCTTGCAAGCAATCTGGTGCGGTATGATGCCAAATTCACGAATGTCATCCATGCACTTCTGGGACGGATTATCATCGCAGAACACCTCGACAGTGCCACAGAATTGGCGAAACGGTATGGGTATCGGTTTCGGATTGTGACGCTCGACGGACAGGTTATCAACGCCGGCGGTTCGTTTACTGGTGGTTCTGCCCAGAAGCGAGGCGGTATGCTGACCCGAAAGCAGGAATTGGTGGAATTGCAGCGAAAGATGCATACCCTACAGGAGCAGGTACGGCAGGATACTGCACAATGGGAACAGCAGAAAGCAGATTACAGTCGGAAGACAGAACGCTTGCAGCAGTTGCAAAATCAATTGCACACCAAACACGCCGAACAGTTGCTGGCAGCCGCTGCGGCAGAGGCTGCAAAGAAGCAATTATCCCAATTGCAAACACAGTGGATGGAACAGCAGCAGCAACGGAAAGCACTGACAGAACAGATTGCAGCGTTACAGCAGCAGCACTGCACAGCAAAAGCAGCGTGGGAACAGACGCAGACAGATTTGACAGAAGCAAAGACCATCCAACAGCAGGCAAAGCAGGAACAGGAAACGGTTGCAGCAGAGCAGGCAAAAATATCGCAAATTTTGACAGAAAGACAGATTGCAGCTGCAAAACTGGAACAGGAAATCGTCAGCAGACAGCAGAATCAAACGGAACAACAGGCAAGACTGGACAACTGTCGGGAGCAGAAACAGCAGTTAAAAAAAGAGAAAATTGCCTGTGAGCAGCAGCAGACCATTTTGCAGCAGCAGGAAAAGGATTTACAGAACAGGCTGACAATCTGCAAGCAGCGAATGACAGCAGACAGAGAACGGATTACAAAACTGCAGCGAGTGCATACGGAACAGGAGCAGCAGATTCGGCAGCGGCAGGATGGCATACGGGAATGCAGTGCTGCCAAGGAACGAACGGCGGCAGCAGTGACACAGTCGGAAACAAAACAGCATGACTTGGAACAGCAGCGAGATCGGATTGTCCAGCAGATGCGGGAACAGTATGACGTTACGCTTTCCGAAGCCGGACAACTGGCAGAACCCATTCGGGATACGGTGCTGGCGAAACAACAGCTGGAGTCCCTGCGGCGACAGATTCGGGCGTTGGGCAATGTGAATGTGTCTGCGATTGAAGAGTATCAGCAGGTATCCGAACAGTGGCAGTTTCTGTCTGCCCAGCTGAAAGATGCCACCGAAGCGAAGCAGGAACTGGAAACCTTGATTGTCCGGCTGACTGCCGAGATGCAGCGGATTTTTACAGAACGGTTTGCGGGCATCAATCAGGCATTTCAAGAGATTTTTCGGGAGCTGTTTGACGGTGGGGAAGCGTCTTTGGAACTATCCGATCCGGAGGATGTACTGCATTCTGGGATTGAAATTCGGGTTGCACCGCCCGGCAAGGTGATTAAGAATCTGATTGCCCTCTCTGGCGGCGAACAGTCATTTGTTGCGATTGCCATTTATTTTGCGATTCTGCGGCAGCGTCCAACCCCATTTTGCATTATGGATGAGATTGATGCGGCACTGGATGAGGGAAATGTTCGCCGGTATGTGCAGTATTTGCAGCATTTTCAGAAGACCACACAGTTTATTCTGATTACGCATCGAAGAATGGCAATGGAGGCGGCAGATGCTTTGTATGGCGTGACCATGCAGGAGGACGGCATTTCTCGTCTGCTGCATATGGAACAAATCAGCGAGCATCCAGATACTCTGGCATGATATACTGTCCTCTATTGCAAACAACACTGTTGTTTGTAATGCCACCAAAAGCGGCTGTAAAGCCATCGGATTTATGAGGACAGTATAACCAATTAGCAGGATGCTTTTATACTAACAATAAACCATCAAAATCAAGCGAGAAAGGGTGTTGACTATGGGTTTATTTGGAAAAAAGAAAGACAAAGAGAAGGAAAAGAAAGGCTTTTTTGGCTGGAAAAAGCGGAAGCAGGAGGAAGCACCGGAACGGGATGCGGTCATCGTACCGCCGGAGCCGGAATTGGATGCAGAGGATGACATCGCCGCACAGCTGTTAGCAGAGCGAGAAGCGGCACGGCAGGCAGAGACTGAAAAATGGCGGGAGCAGGCGGAGGCGGAGATTGCGGAAGAGCAGGCAGAAGCGGCTGCTTTGGCTGCGAAAGCTGCACAGGAAGAACTGCTGCCAGAAGAGAATGAAGAAGACGAGGACGATGCGGAAGACGAAACCGAATCCGAGGAAGAATCCGCAGAAGAACCAGTAGAGACAGAGACGGGAAAAGAGAAACCAGAATCAAACGAAACGGAGAATCAGCAGGTAGAGGAATCTCTGGAATCAGAAGCGGCAGAGGAACCGGAAACGGAAGCCGAGGATGCAACAGACAAATCAGAACCGGAAGAATCGGTACAGGAATTGTTGGAATCAGAGAAAACGCAAGAACTGGAAATTGCGGATGCCGAAGATGAAACCGAACCGGAAGAACTGGAACAGGAAGCAGAAGAGGAAACGTTAGAATCAGAACGACAGGAAGAAGAACCGGAAAAGAAGAAGAAAAAAGGCTTATTTGAAAAGATTCGGGACGGTCTGCGGAAAACAAAGGATTCTGTCATTGCAAAGATGCAGCTTGTTTTGAATGCTTTCACCAAGATTGATGAAGACCTGTTTGACCAGTTGGAAGAAACCATGATTATGGGTGATATGGGAGCAGAAACCTCTATAGAGATCTGTGATCAGCTGCGGAAACGAGTCAAGGAACGTGGTATCACCGATCCGAAACAAATTATGGGACTCATTCAGGAGATCATCGGCGAAATGCTGGGCGAAGATCAGTCGCTGAATCTACACACCAAACCGTCTGTGATTATGGTCATCGGGGTGAATGGTGCCGGAAAGACCACCACCATCGGGAAACTGTGCCATCAGCTGAAAGAAGACGGCAAGAAAGTGATTGTTGCTGCAGCCGATACCTTCCGTGCCGCTGCCATTGACCAACTGCAAGTCTGGACAGACCGTGCCGGTGTGGAACTGGTCAAGCATGCAGAGGGTTCTGACCCTGCTGCCGTGGTCTATGATGCCATTGAAGCGGCAAAGGCAAGAGATTGTGATGTGCTGATTTGCGACACCGCCGGACGGCTGCACAATAAGAAAAACCTGATGCAGGAGCTTGCAAAAATCAACCGGATTATTGAAAACAAGGCTGCCGGCTGTGATACAGAAATTCTACTGGTACTGGATGCCACCACCGGACAGAATGCGGTCAATCAGGCACGCCTGTTCAAGGAAGTGGCAGATATTACTGGGATTGTGCTGACGAAACTGGATGGTACAGCAAAGGGCGGCATTGTGGTTTCCATCAAGAATGAACTGCAAATCCCAGTGAAGTTGATTGGTGTGGGCGAAAAAATTGACGACTTGCAGCCGTTCCATGCAAAGGACTTCGTCAATGCCCTCTTTGAAAAGGAGGAACGAGTATGATGCAGGAATCGGTTCTGGTGCTTGCCTCTAACAACGCCGGAAAACTGCGGGAGATGCAGGAGATTCTCACGCCATTTGGATTGCGTGTGCTGTCGCAGAAGGAAGCTGGCTTTACAGAAGAAGTGGAGGAGAACGGTACCACGTTTCAGGAAAACGCCATTCTCAAGGCACAGACAGTCTACAACGCCCTGCACTGTGCGGTGCTGGCAGATGACAGCGGTCTGGTGATTGATGCATTGGACGGTGCACCGGGGGTCTATTCCCATCGCTTTGCAGGCGAGAATGCCACGGATGATGACCGTTGCCAGTTGGTACTGGAAAAATTGCAGGGAGTTCCGACTGCTCAGCGTACTGCACGGTTTCTCTGTTCGATTTGCTATATCACTGCAGATGGGGAACAACATTGTTTTCAGGGGGCATGTGAGGGGAAAATCGGCACGGCTCCCAGAGGAGAAAACGGTTTTGGTTATGACCCGATTTTTGAAATCGGCAGGCAGACCATGGCAGAGATGACAGAAGCAGAAAAGAATGCGGTCAGTCACCGTGGCAGGGCATTGGCAGCATTCCAAGCATATTTGAAAAATGGAAAGGATGAAAATCATGTTGACAAGTAAACAGCGGGCAACACTCAGAGGCATTGCAAGCAGCTATGAAACGATTTTGCAAGTCGGAAAAAACGGAATCGGAGAAACATTGATTCAGCAGGTTGCAGATGCCTTGCGGAAGCGGGAGCTGATTAAGCTGCATGTGCTGGAAAATGCAGAACTCACTGCCAGAGAGGCAGCGGAACAGTTGGCAGAGGCAACGGAATCCGAAGTGGTACAGGTAATCGGCAGCCGGTTTGTGCTCTATAAGCGGAATCCGAAAAAGCCTGTTATTGATTTGAAGTGATGCGGCGGATTGGCATTTTTGGCGGCAGCTTTAACCCGATTCATAACGGGCATCTGCATCTTGCAAAAACAGCAATGCAGCAGTTTGATTTGCAGCATGTGCTATTTATCCCAACTTATATCTCACCGTTTAAGCGGACGGCGAAAGATGTGGCAGACGGCACGCACCGTCTGGCAATGTGCAGATTGGCAATCGCTCCTTATCCGGCATTTTCTGTGAGTGATTACGAATTGCGGCAGAAAACGGTCAGCTATACGGTGCATACGATTTCCAACCTGCATGCAGAACAGCCAGATGCAGAACTGGTTTTATTGATGGGCAGCGATATGCTGCTGCAATTTCAAAACTGGTATCACTGGCAGGAAATTCTCTCTATGGCAGAGCTGGGTGTGATTGCTCGGGAAACCGATGACCGGATACCGCTGGAGCAGGCAGCAAAACAGCTTTCGGCATATGGTACGATTCAACTTTTCTGTGATGCCGTTCTGTCGGTATCGTCTACAAAAATTCGGGAAATGCTGAAAAAAAATCAGGATTGCACTTGCTATTTGCCGGAAAACGTAGTAAAATATATTGTATTCCATCAGTTGTACCGTTCAGTGCGGCATGACTGAAACAGCAAGAAAACGCAAGGATGGGAAGAGAAAATGAAGAGTGATGCGTTAAAAAAAATAAAAGATAAGATCCAGCCGCCGCCACCACCTCCTCCGCCGCCACCGCCGGAGGTAACCATTGCAGAGGCAACAGAAGCAATGCGGCAGTTGCTTGAAAAGAATGTGAAAGATGAAAAAATGACCAAGGATCGTTATGAGCATTCTGTTCGGGTTGCAAAGGAGTGCAAACGACTTGCAAAACTCTATCATGTCAATGAGGATATTGCAGAATTTGCAGGAATGGTGCACGATATCTGTAAGGATATGAAACCGGAGGAGCAGGAGAAACTGATGAAAGCCGCAGAAGGTTTTGAGATTACAGACGAAGAATGGGCATCCAAAAAGCTTTGGCACGGCATTGCCGGTGCACAGATTCTCAAGCAGCAGTATTGTGTCGGCAATCAAAATATTCTGAATGCAGTACGGTATCATACCGTTGCCAGAAAAGGCATGACACCATTGGAAAAGATTGTTTATCTTGCTGATATGACGGAAGAAGGCAGAACATTTATGGATGTTCATGTACTGCGTGCAGCGGTCAATCGGGATTTGGATTTGGGAATGTACTATGCACTGCGGATATCCATTGAAAAAGTGATGCAGAAGGGTAGTTTGCTGCCAAAGCATACAATAGAAGCCTATAATCAATATGTGGCAATTGTGGCAGCGATGAAAGCATAAACGGGGAATGCATGGAAAGGAGATCCGTATATGGCAAAAAAGCGTCGGACAGAAAAAAGACGAACAGGCAGCGGGAAAATGGCTGATCGACTTGTAATGATTGGTTCGATTTTGCTCAGTGTTGTATTGATTGTGGTGATGATTCTAAATGCACCCATTATTGACTATCGTACATTGACAAACGGTACCATGACAAACCAGCAGATTTCGATTATGAAATATTTCAAGGTTTGGCAGCCATTGGTGCAAAAGGAAGGAACCCTGCAAAAGCCTGCTGTGACGGATGCTTCTGCATTGAATTTAAAAGAAGATGTGGAAGCACAGGAACCAAAGGATGACGGTCTGGATTTGCAGCAGATTGTAGAGGGACAGTATACCGTATTGTTCATGGGCATGGATGAAAGTGGCAAGTTAGCAGATGTCAACTGGATTTTTCAGTTTGATCTGTTTGCAGGGACGATGAATGTCCTGCAAATTCCAAGAGACTGCTATATGCCGGATTATGCGAACCCATCTACGAATAAGTTTAACAGCATTTATGGCAGTGGACAGGAAGAAGGTGTGACATCGATTCAGCGTGCTGTCAATGCCATTCAGGAGAGCTTTGGTTTGACGATTGACTGTTATGTGAAGCTGGTCTGCACGGATATTGCCAATATTGTGGATTCGATTGGCGGCATTCCGATTACGCTGCCGGAGGAAATCATGTATGAGGCAGATAAGGTGCTAAAAGCGGGTGAACAGACGCTGAACGGACAGCAGGCGGAATGGTTTGTCCGTTTCCGCAGAGAATATGATGAAGGGGACATTGGTCGTGTCAAGGCACAGCGGATTTTCCTCGCAGCTGCGATGGAAAAGTTGCTGGATATGAGTCAGACCGAATTGATGTCTGCGATGCAGAAAATTTATAAAAATGAATGGATTGCCACCGATTTATCATTAGAGCAGATCAGTATGCTGGCAGATTTTGCGTCGGAACGATTGACCATGGAAAGTGTCAACGTCTATATGATACCGGGAGAAGGTCTTATGTATGAAGAACAGTCTGTGTATTCCATTCATAAGACAGAGGCGATTGACCTGATCAATGCACATTTTCGACCGTATCAAAATGAGATGTATTATGATGAAAGCACCATTGTGGAATTGGTGGAGGAAAGTGAATATGAAGACACCTATTCTGATACGGAGGAAAATCTGAGCGACATCCACAACGGGGATACAGAAGATGGCAGACAAAATATCTATAGCCGAGATGATGAGGAATAAGGAAACAGAAAGGAAGCGGAGCATGAGCACACAGAAAACCGCATTGGAAGCAATTGTAAAAGCATTGGACAGCAAGCGTGCCGAGGACATTCAGGTCATCGGTGTAAAAAACCTGACGATTTTAGGGGATTATTTCGTGATTGCCAATGGTACGAGTACCACACATACCAAAACATTGGCAGATGAAGTGGAATACCAGATGACCAAGCTGGGCGTCGAACCGCTGCACCGGGAGGGCAGAGGCAACGGCTCCAACTGGATTGTACTGGATTACAATGACATTATTGTGCACGTCTTTTATAAAGAAACCAGAGACTTCTATCAGTTAGAACGGCTTTGGGCAGACGGAGAAAAAATGGATATTACCGATTGGCTGAAAGAAGACTGATGCTGTGCAGGGTTCTCTATTGCATGATCCTTTGATGTTGCAATAGAGAACGCATAAAAAGGAGGCATTTTTGATGGAAAACGGAAGAAAAATGCTTTTCGTTGTGGGAGCATATATGGTGCTGAAAGGCATCCTAAACCTGATTCTCGGATTCAGTGCAAGCAATGTCATATCCCTGCTGTTTGCAGTCGTGCTGGCATTTGCAATGCTGAAAAAGATTCCTTGCAGTCAGTATGTCACAGCCATTTTTCTGGTATTGATTTTCGTTGTCAATTTACCGGGAAATCTGTCCAATCTGGGTACAAACTGGATCTATCTGATTGAGGGACTGCTCGATGTCGGGGCAGCTGCGATATTAGTGTTCCATAAAGATGTAAAAGATTATTTTGCAAGATAACGCAAACGATCCCATAAAAAATAGGAAAGAGGATGAAGCAACTATGAGTAAGTATGATTTTACTGCCATTGAAGCAAAATGGCAGCGGTACTGGGCAGAACACAATACCTTTCATGCAGAAAACGACTATACAAAGCCAAAGTTTTATGCATTGGTAGAGTTCCCATATCCGTCAGGAGAAGGGCTGCATATCGGACATCCAAGACCGTATACCGCAATGGATATTGTATCCAGAAAACGGCGGATGGAGGGCTATAATGTTCTCTTCCCGATGGGATGGGATGCATTTGGTCTGCCAACAGAAAATTACGCCATTAAACATAAAATTCATCCGGCAATTGTCACCGCCAACAATGTAGCAAGATTCAAATCCCAGCTGCAAGCATTGGGCATGTCCTTTGACTGGGAGCGGGAGATCAACACCACAGACCCGAATTATTTCCATTGGACACAGTGGATTTTCCTGCAAATGTTCAAGAAGGGTCTGGCATATAAGAAGGAAACCACAGTTAACTGGTGTACCTCCTGTAAAGTCGTACTGGCAAACGAGGAAGTTGTTGGTGGTGTGTGTGAACGCTGCGGCGGCGAGGTTGTCCAGAAGGTGAAATCGCAGTGGATGCTGAAGATTACAGAGTATGCACAGCGGCTGCTGGATGATTTGGACGAGGTAGACTATCTGGAGAAAATCAAGGTTGCACAGCGGAACTGGATTGGTCGTTCTACTGGTGCAGAAGTGGACTTCCAGACAACTGCTGGGGATACGCTGAAAATTTATACCACTCGTCCGGATACGCTGTTTGGTGCAACCTATATGGTCATCTCACCGGAACACCCACTGATTGAAAAATGGGCAGATCAGCTGGAAAACATGGAGGAAATCCGTGCATATCAGGAAAAGGCTGCAAGAAAGTCTGATTTTGAGCGGACGGAAATGGCGAAAGAAAAGACCGGCGTTTGTCTCAAGGGCGTGCGTGGTATCAATCCGGTGAATGACAAGGAAATTCCGATTTTCGTATCAGATTATGTTCTGATGAGCTATGGTACCGGTGCCATTATGGCGGTACCGGCACATGATACCCGTGACTATGAATTTGCAAAGGTGTTCGACCTGCCGATTATTGAAGTGGTCAAGGGCGGCGACGTGACGAAGGAAGCCTTTACTGATTGTGCAACCGGTACGATGGTCAACAGCGGTTTCTTAGACGGTCTGTCT
>JAEDGE010000179.1 GCA_016297675.1 Oscillospiraceae bacterium | reverse complement strand
TACACTGATCTGTTGCGAAAATTTTCTCCACAGGAAGCGCAGGCAGCCGACATAGTCAGCGGCTTTATCTGTGATTATCTGGAAAAGGCTCTGGCTGCGGAAAATCCAGCAAACCTTGATCCCTCACTGGAACGGAATCTTCCCAAGGTCTTTCGATATGGTTGCGGGATGGTGTTCCTGACCGCAGAAAAGAAACTTGATAATGTAAATGAATAAAAAGTTACATATTTTATTTGCATTGCGCCCGGATTATAAAGAAAATCCGGGAGGTGATACCATTCAGATGGAGACTTGGCGTTCTTCGCTGCAAAAATGCGGGTACTCCGTAACGTTATCCTGTGATTGCGATGATGAATCCGTCTTGAAGCAATGCGATATCATCTTCATTTGGCATTTGGAACGGGTTCATGAAAGCTTTCCCTGGTGGAAACGGGCAACAAGTAAAAATATTCCTGTTGTTTTAGTTCCGACCTGCTGGCATGCAGGGAAACGTTTTTGGGGGTATTCTTTTTTTAAACAAGCAGAACTTTTGATCCGCAGTTTTTTCTGTAAGCCATCTGTACTGTTTTATTCGTGGAGCCATTGCAGAAGGATTATGCTGACAAAAAGCGCTTTGTTAATTGTCAATTCCAATGCAGAGCGGAATCTTCTGATTCAAGAGGGAGCGAAACCGGCAAGTCTTGCAGTAATTCCCAATGTCGTAACACAGGCTTCCGTTGCGGTTGGATCTTTGAAATGGGAAGAGCGTACTCGTGTCGCATGCATCGGTCATTTTTGCCCGAGGAAGAATCAGCTTGCATTAATCAATGCACTGAAAGGTTCATCGGTTCGTATAACCTTTGTTGGCGGTGCAAGACCTATGCATAAACACTATATGAATCAATGCATCAATGCTGCTGCTGGCCAGCATGAGTTTCTCGGAAAGTTGTCTCATGAAGAAACTTTACAGGTCATCAGAACGTGCAAATATGCTGTTTCGGCAAGTTTGGCTGAAACACCTGGAAGCGGCAATTGTCGGCTGCGGTTTGATTCTGCCTGCGCTTGATCCGATTGAGGAATATTTTTATGGTTGCCCAGTTCATTATATAGAACCGCGTAATATCGATCCAAAAGCATTGGAACGTATGTTGAGTGTCCCTCCCGATCCCGTCTTACGGCAACGGATGAGGGAGAAATATACGGAAGATGTCCTGCCGGAATTTTGGGCAAGGCAAGATCTGGCACGGATATCAATGCAATCAACTGGAGAGACAAATGCAAATTGAAAAGGATGTATTTCCTGGGGTATCTTTCATTGAAAGAGGCAGAACCCGGTTTGTTTCGAATAACAGAGGTAACAATGTTCCAGAATATTAACATCATCTATTATCGCACATTGGCGGAACTGAAGGCTGAGGCCAGCAACAGTTTTGCCGGATATATCTGGTGGGTATTGCAGCCGTTGCTGGCTCTTGCTGTATACTACACGGCATTTCACTGGCTGATCCCGAATCCGGATCAGAATTTTGTCCTGTTTCTTTTCATCGGGATTACTGTTTGGCAGTTTTGGGCGAATACCCTTTTGCGTTCCAGCAGTTCAATGATTGTTTACCGGCCGTTGATGCTTCAGCTGGATATTGAAAAATATGTTTTCCCGGTCAGCATTTGCTGTGTCAATTTTATAAAATTCACGGTCGCTTTTGTGTTGCTCCTTGTGCTGACTCCAGTTTTGGGCGGAATCCTTGGTTGTTCTGCAATCCATCTGCTGGAGCTTCTCATCCTGCTGTTTCTGCTGACTTGTGGAACAGGGATGATTCTTGCAGCAATTGCACCGTTCTTTCCTGATCTCATCATGGTAATAGATTTTCTGCTTCATCTGATGATGTTTTTAAGCGGTGTATTCTTTGATTTAACTCTTCTGCCGAAGGAAATTCAAAAATTGCTGTTCTGGAATCCGATAGCCAGTTTGATGACACAATTCCGTAAAGTCCTTATGGATGGGAGTGTTCCGGAATGGAATACGATTTCTTATATCTTTCTGCTGTCAATTCTTCTCCTTTTCGGAGGCGGCGGGCTTCTGAAGCTCTTCAGCCGCAAATATCCGAGGCTGACATGATGAATACAAAAAAAATCGTTTATGACATCCAGCACATTGAGATGAACTACATCAAAAGCGCAACGTTTCCGTGGCAGAAGAAAAAATTTCCGGCATTGAAAGATGTCAATTTCCAAATTTATGCCGGAGATGTGCTCGGCATTATTGGACGAAATGGTGCGGGAAAAAGTACGCTGCTTCGTCTGTTGGCGGGAATTCTTGCTCCAGATACCGGCGAAGTGATTCGAAAGTATCAGCATATCGGAATATTGTCTTTCGGCTCTGCTTTTGAAGATCGCCTCTCCGGGCGCCAGAATATTATGCTGCAAGGGATTCAGAGCGGAGTTCCCCGGAAAATTATTTGTGAAAACGAAGATGCCATTATTGAACTTGCCGGATTGGGTGTTTTTATAGATCAGCCGATCAAGGTGTATTCGACCGGCATGAGAGCTCGGCTGGGATTTGCGATTGCATACTACTTGCATTCACAAGTTCTTCTAATAGACGAGGTCTTTGTTGCCGGAGATGATGAATTTCAAAAGAAAGCAGGACTTTTGATTACGCAAAAGATTCAATCTGGCATTACGGTCATTATGGTTACTCATGATATGGGGGTCGTGCGTCATCTCTGCACTCGAGTTATTCAAATTGAACAGGGAGTTTCTTTACCGGAACTGCCGGTGGAAGAGTCCATCAATCGTTATCAGAACTCCTGATAGGGGGAAAAATGAATCATATCAAACATGGTTTACTGAATGATATTCTACCTTGGCTGATTGCCGTGGGTGGAATGTTTTTCATCTGCTTGCTTCTCCCGGTAAATTTCATACCAGCCAATGATACGATAGCACGCTATATTCCGATGGCACGTGCGTTTGCGGAAGGAAATTGGGACTATGCATTTCATCCGCATTCAGGGATTCTGTTTTCTTTGATAAGCGGAGTTCTGAATATGTTGCCCGGAGTCGGTGCATTCCGGGCGTGTCAGCTGGCAGCGGTTATGCTTTGGGGATTGGCTGCCGTTCCTTTGTATTACATAACGCTGTATGTTTGGCATAAGCGAGATACTGCTGTTGTCTGTTCTGTTTTATATCTCTTGTGCTCCCATTTGCATCGCTATGTTTATGATGGTATCCGTGATAATGGCCGCTCTCTTGGTTTCTTCTTATTGGTGCTGGGGATTCTGATTTGTTTTGAGAAAAAAGATTCCTGGCGTAGTTCTGTTATTACTGCCGCAGGCAGCGCAATCCTGACAATGATCCGGGTGGACTGTGTTGTCTTCGGATGTGCTGGACTCATTTTTTTGTTTATTATGGACGCTAAAAATCATGGATGGCGTTGTCAACGGGGGGGAGTTGCTTTGGTCTTGTGGTTTCTTCTCATTTCGCCTCAATTGTATTTAAATTATCGTTGGAGCGGTTATCCTGTTCCGAAT
>JAEDGE010000178.1 GCA_016297675.1 Oscillospiraceae bacterium | reverse complement strand
CGCCAAGCTGAATCAGCTTGACCATAGTCGCCTGTGGCGTGCAGCCGTTTCCCGCCCTTGAGGGCAGTGAAAAGCCCATCTCTTCCACAACGGAACGGTGGGTGGGCTGTCCGCGGCGGCTCGCCGCCCGTTTCCTCGCTGCTTAACAAAGCTTTCGCAACTGCTGCATCATCCATTCCGGTGCATCTGTCTGCATAAAATCCGACATGATGCAGAAGCCAGCTGCTCCAGTCTGTAGAATCGAAGCGGCATTCTGTACATGAATTCCGCCAATTCCCAAAACCGGAATCGAAACAGCCTGACAAATCTCCTGTAAAAATAACAATCCTCTCGGCGGCAAGTCCGGTTTGCAGGCAGTTGCAAAAATGTGTCCGGCAATGAGAAATGCCGCACCTGCCTGCTCAGCCCGAATCGCTTCTTCCATGCTGTGTACCGAAACGCCAAACGGTACAGATAGGGAATCTGTCTGTGAAAGCGTGGAAAACGGAATCTGCACAGGAACGGCAAGCCGTTCTGCCACTCGAATAAAGGTATTGCAAATCAGCTGCACCTGATTTTCCTGACAAATGGAAAACACTTGTTCCGCCATTTGCATATAGGCGTCTTCTGAAAGCATTTTTTCCCGCAGTACAATCGCATCTGGTTTTGCACCAGCAATCCGCCGCAGCTGCTGTAGGAAATCTGCCTTGCAGAGAGAACGGTTCGTCACACAGAAAATCATAATAAATTCGTGTTGATGTAGTCGGTATAAACCGGCTGCATTCCCTGTTTTAAAATGGCATTATGAATCTCTGCCAGACTGCGGCTGTCGGAGATTTCAAACTGGGCATCGCCTTTCTGCTCTTCTTCTGTATGCCCACCGATTCCAACATTGACACCAGCCGAAATTTTGGTGGCACAAAGCGGCAGCACATTGTCACGAAATCCAGCACGTTCTCTGGTTGAGATGGTAATGCTGGCAAAGGGCAGAAAGATCCGCAGTGCCAACATCATCTGTAACAGCTGCGTTTCATGCACATCATTTTCTGCGGTTTTCTCATGATTCTTATAGGGTCGCAGCCGTGGGAACGACATTGCAATTTCTGCATGTGGGTATTGTTTTTGCAACAAAAAAGCATGATAGCCAGCTGCAAACATATCACTCCGAAAATTGCTCAGTCCCAGCAGCACGCCAAATCCAACCCCACGCATACCGCCCGCTCCTGTGCATAGAATCGATACGGCATACAGCGTTTTGCCCCTGCCTGATGCATTTTTTCATAGCAGTCCAGATGATAGGTTTCCTGAAAAACCGTCACAAAATCTGCACCGCAGGTATTCAAATAATGATAGTCCTCTACATTCATCGGATAGACTTCCAGACCAATCGTCGGGAAGTATTTTTTTGCAATCTGCACTGCTTCTCCAATATATTGTACATCGGAGGCAGTACGGCTCTCCCCTGTCAACAGCAAAACCTCTCGCATATCGGTCTTTGCGATTGCCTGCATTTCCTTTTCGATTTCTTCTGCGGATAGCCGGCTGCGGTGAATCGCATTCTTACAATTAAATCCACAATATACACATTGATTCTCACAGTAATTGGAAATATAGAGTGGTGTGAACAGCTGTACGCTGTTGCCGAAATGGGCTTCCCGTTCCTGTTTTGCCTTTTCTGCCATCTGTTCCAAAAATGGCTCTGCTGCTGGAGAAAGCAACGCTGCATAATCCTGTATCTTACAGGTCTGCTTCTGTAGGGCAGCTTTGACATCTGTTTCCGTATACACGGTTTGCGCAAATGCCGTCATCGCTTCCTGCACGGTTTCAAACATGGTGGAATCCAACTGCTGCATCTGCGGCTGATAGGTCATCGGGTCATAAATCGTTCGCAAAGTTCACTTCCCCCTTAATCCTGCAAAAAGCCTGTCAACGGACTGGAGGCTTCTGCCCCTTTCTCCAATACTCTGCCCAGTTTGGACAGATATGCCAGTCTGCCTGCTTCTATGGCAAGGCGGAATGCCGTCGCCATGGCAGCACAGTCACCGGCAGTTGCCACCGCTGTATTTGCCATGACAGCCGCTGCTCCCATTTCCATTGCCTCACACGCCTGCGAAGGTGCACCAATGCCGGCATCTACAATCACTGGCAGTTTGATTTCTTCAATTAAAATGCGAATGAATTCTTTTGTCTGTAAGCCCCGATTGCTGCCGATGGGAGCACCCAGCGGCATAACGGCAGCGGCTCCGGCATCTTCCAGCTTTCGGGCAGCAATTAAGTCCGGATACATATAGGGCAGTACAATGAAGCCCTCTTTTGCCAGCTGACGTGTTGCCTTGATGGTTTCCTCATTGTCAGGGAGCAGGTATTTTGAGTCGTGAATGACCTCCACTTTTACAAAATCCCCACAGCCCAATTCTCTGGATAAACGAGCAATCCGAATTGCCTCCTCCGCATTTCTGGCACCGGAAGTATTGGGAAGTAGTGTAATATTTTTCGGCAGGAAATCCAGAATGTTTTCTTTGCTGTCTGCATTGGCACGCCGCAAAGCAATCGTTGCAATCTCACTGCCGCCGTATTCCATTACCGTCTGAATCAGAGAAAGGGAAAACTTTCCCGAACCTAAAATAAATCGAGAATGAAAAGAATGACCACCCAGTGTCAATACATCATCTGGATATTGTTTTGTCTGCATTTGTATAACCTCCTGTTGCTTCCTGTCCGCCGCCCATAAAATGCACGACTTCCAAAACATCCGTATCTTGCAGCATGATTTCTGCATAAGCTGCTTTCGGTACAATTTCCTCGTTTCGTTCCACTGCAATGGTACGAATATCATATCCCTGTGCGATTAAAAAATTCTGTAGGGATACCGACTGTTCTAATGTCATTTCTACGCCGTTCACATGCATCTGTTCCAGCTCCTTTTTCAGTTTTTTGCAAATAGACAGAAAAAGGGCTGCACCCGCAGGTGGTGCACCCCATTTTTTGAAAGCTATGTTGCTGTGATTAGTATAGCAGATTTTTTTTTGTTTGTCAATGGGCAGTGTTGGAATTCACAGAAATCAATTTTCATATTTCTTAGGGAAATCTTGTCTGAACCAGCTTGACCGCAGGCGAAATAAAAAGTTTTTCGGTGCAGCAGTTTTTCAAAAATGCTGCCGAGGAATTTTAAGGGGCGAGTAGCCCCTTATTTTTTGCGAAGCAAAAAGAAAAGCAAACGCGTTTCCACAAGAAAACGATATAAAAAACAACATTCCGTCCATCGCCCCTCTAAAATATACTTATCGAATTTGCAGCAAGGCTGCACACGGGGCGATGGACGATAACCCAGGCAAAAGCAGGGATCTCCCCTTTTGCCGGCGGAGATGAGACTGTTTGATTTAGAGGAAATCAGAAAACGACTTCTTGGGAAACCGTTCGATTTAGAAGGTATTAGAAAACGTCTTCTTGGGAGACCTTGTCCGAGCCATCCGGCGAAGACGCTTCGCTGTTCGCCTGTGTCCGCTGTCCGCCATAGTACGTTGTACAAGCTTGC
>JAEDGE010000177.1 GCA_016297675.1 Oscillospiraceae bacterium | reverse complement strand
CTCCAAGAGATAAGTTTACAACCATTTCAAATGGAAAAGGGCTCTGGAAAACAGAATTGTTTTTCAGGGTTCTTTTTATTTTTTGATTGCTGTGATAATTGTGAATAGAAATAATCTTCATTTATTTTATGTAAATTTATTTTCTGAAATGTATTTTTTTAGATTATCTGCTGATTGCTTTCTATTTTGTTCAAAAAATATGGATGCGTAGAAATGAAATTTGTGGTATTTCAACGAAAAATAAATTTCCTCTTTGGATATTGTTGACAATGTTGTGTCGACGTGTTATAATAAAAACAATAAAAGTCGTCATGATATTGGAATTTATTTGAAGATTTGATATCCAACAAAAGGAAAATACAATAAAATGGTTGGGAAGGATTCTTTGTACAGAATGCAAAAAAGAATGTGGAACATTCATGATTTCAGAGCAAATTGCCGAAATAAAAAGAAGAAAATCAAAAAAGTTGACAAACAGGGCAAAGCCATGGTATGATAAGAAAAATTCATGAAATATGCTTTGCTTTTGATAGGAGATTCCATTTCTGTTTTTTGGAATTTTTGAAAAGCAATCAAAAATCGGAAAGGAACTTATAGACGTGGAAAGTAGAAATATGAGAGAAAAATTGGAAGATGAAACAGAAATTGATTTGGGAAAATTATTTCGGGCATTGTTGCGGCGATTGCCCATCATTTTATTCGTAACTCTCTGCTTTGGAGCAATTGGATTTTCTTATGCAAAATATTATCTTCCATTGGAATATACAGCAAGTACCTATATGTATGTAAAAAATGGAAATGGTGCAGAAGAAAAAGAAGCCATCAATCAGCAGGATCTGATGGCATCCAAGTCTTTAGTGGAAACTTATATTGTGATTTTAAAAAATGATACCGTTGTGAAACAGGTTGGCATGGAATTGGTGAGCAAGTTTGGTGCATCAGAAATTGCCAAGTGTTTTACAGTGAAAAATGGGATGGTATCTGTTTCTGAATTGAAAAATTCGATTACGATGGCAGCAGACGGCGATACAGAAGTGCTGAAAATTTCTGCACAAACCAAAGATCCCAATGTGTCTGCTGAAATTTGTGATATTTATGCAGAAGTTGCACCAGTTTTTCTGGTGCGGATTATTGGTGCTGGTTCTGTTGAGGTCATTGGCGATGCAGAAGTACCGCAATCTCCGTCTGCACCAGATGTGAAGAAAATGGCCATGATTGCAGCACTTGCTGGATTTGTACTTTCTGCTGGAATTGTAGTGCTGATTCATTTGCTGGATCGAACGATTAAGAGCGAAGA
This sequence comes from Oscillospiraceae bacterium, assembly GCA_016297675.1. GTDB lineage: Bacteria > Bacillota > Clostridia > Oscillospirales > Ruminococcaceae > Ruminococcus_C. Next base: position 2,243 of record JAEDGE010000177.1, on the reverse strand, counting down.
AGACATCCGTTCGTTTTCTCTTGCTTATTTGGGTGAAGTGCCAGAAATGGTGGATGCTCGCAGTGGCAGAAAAAAATGGCGGCGGAAAAAGAACAAGCAGTCTGCGATGCGAGGGATGCTGCTTTGTGCAAGTGGCTTGCCATTTCCATTTTCTGAAGCGTATCGTTCCATTCGCACCAATCTAATGTTTTCGCTTGCACCGCAGGCACATAAAATCGTTGCAGTCACCAGCCCGAATGCATCGGATGGTAAGAGCCTGACCGCTGCGAATGTGGCAATGGCACTGGCAATGATGGAAAAAAAGGTACTATTTATCGATGCCGATCTGCGGAAACCTGTGCAGCATCAGCGGCTGCGTCTGAAGAATACGGTGGGTTTATCTGAGGTGCTGGGACAGATGGCAACATGGCAGGAGACACGACATGTCAACCCATTGCCGAATATGGATGTTTTGACAGCCGGAACATGTCCGCCAAATCCATCCGAATTGTTGGCATCTGCTGCTATGCAGAAGTTGCTGGAAGAAGCAGAAACACAATATGATTATATTGTCATTGATACACCACCGGTGAATGTGGTGAGTGATGTCTTGGGCATCACATCCTTTATTGGTGGAATTCTACTGGTTGCTCGTTATCATGTCACAACCACAAAAGAAGTAGATACTGCCTTGCAAGCAATTTCTGTAACAGGAGCACCTGTGTTGGGGATGGTTCTGACGGAAGTGGACTTCAAACAGGGTGGCTATTATAAAAAGTATTACAAGAAAGATTACAAAAGTTATGGATCTGGAGTGAAGAAAGCACACAAGACAAAAGAGCTGGCAGATTCTTCTGCAGAACAGACTGTTTCCTAAAAGAAGGCGGCAGTATGATTGTTGATTTTCATTCTCATATTTTGCCCAGAATGGACGATGGTTCCGATTCGATGAGAACTTCTCTTTCGATGCTGCGAGCGGAACGGCAGCAAGGCGTTCAGCGTGTGGTGCTGACACCGCATTTCTATTGTGAAAAGGAATCGGTTTCCTCGTTTTTGCAGAGGCGGAATCGTGCATTCGCAGCATTACAAGCAAAAACTGACCGGAAAACATTTCCGGAGCTTTGCCTTGGGGCAGAGGTTGCCATGTCCAGTGCACTGTGTGATATGGATTTGCAGCCGCTTTGCATTGCCGGAACGAATGTGCTGCTTTTGGAGTTGCCATATCATAATCGATTTCGCCCACGAGAGGTAGAGGCGATTGTAAACCGGAATGATGTTCAAATTGTATTTGCTCATATTGAGCGGTTTTACCGTTTATGGGATAGAGATATTTTTTTTACCGTTATGGAACTCCCAGTGTATAAACAAATAAACTGTGGGGCTCTTCTCCATGCGAAGTGGTGGGAACGGCGACGGCTGCTCCGCTGGATTGCAGACGGGGAAATCCACTTACTGGGAACAGACGCACACAATCTTACAAACCGGGTCATCAATATGCAGCCAGCCCTGCATTTGCTGGAACGAAAAAAACTATCTGCGGAAGCCGCAGAGATGATGAAACGGGCAACGAGATTGACCAATCCCAGTATCCAAAGGCGAAAAGGATATCGTTAGCGGGCATGACTGCTTTGATAGAGGAATTTTTGACGGAGGAGGATGTACAATGAAAACAGGATGGATGTGGGCTGCAAAATCCAATGAAGCCATACTTTCTGTAAAGACCAAGCAGCAGGTGCATTTGGAAATGGAACTGCTGAACCAGAAACGTGTATATGCATGTTTATGTCGTGTAAGAGATGTCTTTTTTTCTCTGTTGGCAATCATTGTACTTTCCCCGCTGATGCTTCTGGTGGCACTGCTGATTGTGATAGATGATCCGCATGGCAGTCCGATTTTTTCACAGTATCGTGTGGGGAAGAATGGAAAGCAATTTAAGCTGTACAAATTTCGTTCCATGATTGTGGATGCAGAGGGAAAACTGGATGCACTGTTGAAACAGAATGAGATGGATGGTCCCGTTTTTAAGATGAAGAAAGACCCACGAATCACCAGAATCGGTAGCTTGATTCGGAAAACCAGCATTGATGAATTGCCGCAGCTGTTCAACATTCTCAAAGGGGAAATGAGTATTGTTGGCCCAAGACCGTCTCTGCCAAGAGAAGTGGAAAAATATGATGCTTATCAAATGCAGAGATTGTATGTGACACCAGGACTGACCTGTTATTGGCAGATTCAGCCGAAACGAAACAGTTTAACCTTTGATG
>JAEDGE010000176.1 GCA_016297675.1 Oscillospiraceae bacterium | reverse complement strand
TCAGATGGCGGACAGCGGTATCTTGTTTCTCATCCGTTTTCTTATCCGAATTTGCGATGTTCCGCAGGGGGCAGCTTGCCCCCTGCACCCCTCGCCGAGCTGAGCCAGCTCGACCGCAGTGCCTGCGGCGACTCCATGAAGGACAGGATTACGGCAGATTTCGCATCTTCCGTTCTTCCCACTGTTGTTTTGTCATCAGAACCTTTCTTGGCTTTGCACCGTTATACGGTCCGATTACCCCCATTTTCTCCAGTTCATCCATAATACGGGCAGCACGGGCATAGCCAAGATTTAGAAAGCGTTGCAGCGAAGAAGTGGACGCTTGTCCGGCTTCTACCACAACGGCAATGGCATCTTCGAGCATAGGATCTTTGCTGCTGAGGTCTGTGTTATTGCGTTCTCCCTTTATAACAGGAATATTCTGCTCGATTCCCTCTAATACCTGTGCGTCATAGTCTGTTTGTGCCTGCTGTTTGATGAATGCAACCGTTTTTTCAATTTCCTCTGTTGAAACAAAGCAGCCCTGTACCCGAATCGGCTTTGGCATCCCGTTCGGCAGATAGAGCATATCGCCGTGACCAAGCAGCTTTTCTGCACCGCTGGTATCCAGAATGGTACGGGAATCCACCTGTGACATGACAGAAAGTGCAATGCGGCTCGGAATGTTGGCTTTAATCAGACCAGTGATAATATCTGTCGTCGGTCGCTGTGTTGCAATAATCAGATGCATACCAGCAGCTCTTGCCTTTTGTGCCAAACGGCAGATAGCATCTTCCACTTCTTTGGAAGCCGTCATCATCAAATCTGCCAGCTCGTCAATGGCAATGACAATTTGCGGCAATGGTGTAGCATCTTCCTGCTGCTGTATCTTGCGGTTATAGTCGCCTAAATCTCGTACGCCGTTGTCTGCAAACGTCTGATAGCGGCGTTCCATTTCCTGTACTGCCCAGTTCAGGGCACCGGCTGCCTTTTTCGGGTCGGTGACGACTGGAATCAGCAGGTGTGGGATATTTTCATAAACCCGAAATTCCACAATTTTGGGGTCAATCAAAATCAGCCGCACTTCATCCGGTGTGGCATGAAACAGAATGCTCATAATAATGGAATTGGTGCAGACGGATTTACCGGAACCGGTTGCACCAGCAATGATGACATGCGGCATCTTTGCAATATCTCCGATGATGGCTTCTCCTGCAATGTTTCTGCCGACGGCAAATGCCAAACGGCTCTGTGTTTCCTGAAAAGCAGAGGATTCCAGAATGTCCCGCAGCATGACCACATCTTTTGCCGTGTTCGGCACTTCAATGCCAATTGCAGATTTACCTGGAATGGGTGCTTCAATTCGGACACTCTGTGCTGCCAGACTGAGGGCAATATCATCGGCTAAGCCGGTAATTTTGGAAACCTTAACACCTGCATGCGGCTGTACTTCATATCGTGTAACGGTTGGCCCTCGCTGTGGTTCGTTGATGTCCACACCAACATGAAAATCATTGAGTGTTTTCTGTAATTTTTCTTTGTTACTTTTTAATTCTTTCTGAATCTCCCGACTGTTGGCGGAATTATGTCCTTTTTTCAGAAGAGAGAGTTCTGGCAGATGATAAGTAGGAACGGCATCCGATTCCTGCGGAGAGACCGGACTGACCTCGTCCATATTCGGTTGGTCTGTATTTGCTTCAGCTGGCTGCGGTTCGGATTTTGCATCCGGCACAGCGGTATCTGCTGGAATCGGTTCTTCTGCGAAAAATTCTGCTTCTGTCGGAATCGCAAACGGGAACGGCTCTATCAGCGGCTCTGTGACCTCCGTGGGTGTTTCCGTGATTTCTGCTGGAATCGGTGGCAGCTGCTGGGTGTTTTCTGTTTCAGAGGCAACCGCTTCCTTTTTGGTCTGCTTCGGTTTTGATTTTGTTTTTGTTTTTTTTCGGGATAGAGGGAAAAGAGGTTTTTTCTTTTTCTTCTCATCTAAATTGGGGATCTCCGCTTCTGAGGGCAGCTGATCGCTCGTGGGAAACAGAAGATTGCAGAGGGCTTTGCCCGTTTTGCGGAACCACTGCCCAAGGTCGTGCATATCCCATCCCATCAGCCACATAATGACCAGAAACAGGAGAATCAGCACACAAATCTTATCTCCCGGATTGCCGAGCAGCGCAGAGAACGGATAGGCGATCACAATGCTAATGGCACCGCCGTGAAAGATTGGATTTTCCTTTCCGGATTGGAAAAAAAACCGCAGGGCTTCCATGAAATTTTTGGTACGCAGTTCGCCGCCGAACCAGATCTGTACTGTGCCGCTTACAAGCGTGGCAATGCCAAGACCATACAGAAAATAAGCCCCGATTGTTTTGGGACGATGCTCCTTCGGCTTTTTCCCAGTAATTTTATTTTCCATAAAGTGGCTGGTGAGAAAAAATACAACCGGTAGGGTGAGTACCGATACGCCGAATAATCCCAGTAGGATATTATGCATTCCTCGCCAGCCGGAGGAACCGGGGATGAAAATAATCAGCAGGGATAGAAACGCACATACCATGAGCAGGACGGATTTGAATTTGAGATCCGCCTTCTGTTTTTCATCTAATTCTTTTTTTTCTTTTTCTCCATTTTTTTCTTTTTCAGCAGCATTTTTCACATCAGCCGCATTCAGACCTTCTTTCCCCACAGCAACCTTCCTTTCCTGTTGCAGATTTATGGTGCAGACGCATCCGGATAACGGATTGGTGCGGCTTCAATCAGCTGATACAGACAGGAGATTGCATCATGCAGACCGCCGAGCTGGTCAATCAGTCCCTCGGAAACCGCCTCTTCTCCAGTGAGAATGGAGCCGATATCGGTTGCAAGTTCGTCTGTACAGTGCATCAGAGAAAGCAGCCGTTCGGATTGGATGTGACTGCACCGTGTAATAAATTCTGTAATACGATTTTGAATCTGGTTAAAATACGCAAATGTTTGCGGTACGCCAACCACCAGCCCGTTTGTGCGGACAGGGTGAATCGTCATCGTGGCAGAGGGGACAATGAAAGACCGTTTTGCACTGACTGCCAGCGGTACCCCAATAGAGTGACCGCCGCCCAGAACCAGAGAAACGGTTGGTGTTTCCATACCAGCAATCATTTCTGCAATGGCAAGACCGGCTTCCACGTCGCCGCCGACGGTGTTGAGCAGAATCATCAGACCTTCAATGCTGCGATCCTGTTCAATTGCAATCAGAGCAGGGATGATATGCTCATATTTGGTGGTTTTATTTTCAGACGATAAAATATAATGCCCCTCAATCTGTCCGATAATGGTCAGACAGTGAATCAGGTGTTTGGCGTTTTGCGGTCGAATGCTGCCGGTTTCCGCAATGAGGTCTGCTTCTTGCAGCTGTCGTTCCGTTTCCGATTCGGGAGCAGGAGCAGCCGGATGTCTTGCAGGTGCGGATGGATCTGTAAATTCTGACATAAAAGATAACCGCCTTTCTGGAATGTTCTTTTTACAGGATAGGATAACCAGAAAGCGTTTGAAATATGCAGGATACCATTTTATTATTTATACTAGGCTCTATTGCAAAATCTACGATTTTGCAATACCGGCAATTCATTGCCGGT
>JAEDGE010000025.1 GCA_016297675.1 Oscillospiraceae bacterium | reverse complement strand
CTAGTATAATATGTGCAATCTCATTGGGGGTGGAAACCGTTAAGACTGCCCCATGTTCCAGCAGAAATTCTTTGGAACGAAATCCCCATTCTACAAAAATACCATCCATCGCAGCATTTTTTGCAGTCTGTATGTCCACATCGGAATCGCCGATATAAACAGCTTGTCTTCGGTCAATCTGCAATTTCTGCAATACTTCATTGACGGAATCCGGTGCAGGTTTTTTCAGAATTTGTTCCCGTTCGCCAACGGCGAAATCAAACATCCCATCAAAGTACTGTTTGCAGAGTTCTTGTACAGCATAATCTGCTTTGTTGGAAACCACAGCCGTTTTACAGCCAGCACGTCGCAAGGTCTGTAATAGTTCTGGGATACCGTCATAGGGTTGCGTGGTATCTGCACAATGCACTTGATAATGTGCAGTAAAATCATGATGAACCGTATCAATTTGTTCTACAGGCGTTCCAGCGGGTACACCTCGTTCAATCAGCTTTCGGATGCCATTTCCGACGAAGAAACGCACTTCTTCTGCTGTATGCTGTGGATAACCTGATTTTGCAAGTGCAGCATTCAGACTGTTGGTCAAGTCCTGTAAAGTATTTAATATGGTACCATCCATATCAAAAATAGCAAGTTGATATTGCATATTGCATATGATCCTCCTTTTCCTGTTTATGATTTTATTATAAGGAGAAATTCCTTCTTTTTCAACTGCTTTTTGTGAACACTGATTTGTGTATACAGAAAAAGAGCCGCTAAAGCGACTCAATTTAAAAGAAATGTTCCAATGTTCAAATAGCTTGCAAAAAGCAGCCAGAGCAGATAGGGAATATTCCAGTAAACAGCAGATTTCCGAATACCACGAAACATGATCATCATGGCTATGACCAGTATGACAAGAAGGAAAATAACACCCATTGCAACACCACGCAACTGAAAACGGAAAAATATAATACTCCATGAAAAGTTGACCAGTAATTGTAATGCATATAAAGTGAGAGCATGGTTTTTCTTTTGTCTGGGTGCATTTGCATTTTGAATGAGATAAGCGGAAATTGCCATCATGGCGTAGAGGATGCCCCACATGACTGGAAAAATCCAGTTAGGTGGGGAAAACGGCGGCTTTTTTAGTTCTTGATAAATGGCACCAATATTCCCAGCTAACCAACCAGATGCCAAACCAACTAATTCTGTTGCAACAATCCAAAGAAAGAAATCTATTTTTGTTCCTTTTTTCATACTGCACCTCCTGCTGTTTTTATTCTATGCAGAAGAGAGGAAAATTATTTGTATGAAAAAACAGGGGCTACTGCAATTTCTCGCAGTAGCCCCCAAAACATTGACAAACAATGAGATTAGCTTAATAGATTAATGTAACACTTTCCAGTTCCATATTACCCCAGTAGTTGAAAATTTGAATGGTATCCTGCGGATTTGTAATCTGGAAAGAAATAGTATTATCGTCGTTTAAATCAGCAGCACCATAATCCAGTTGTACAGCCCATGCACCCAGTACCAATTTGCCGCCAAATCCATAACCAACATCGCCCTTCAACTGCAATACGATTTCCTTGATTGCAGACGGCTGATAAGCAGCCAGCGAATAAGAATTTCCGTATACAACGTCGGTCAATACGACTTTCTCTTCAGAAGGTGCGGTTGTTACAACCGTAGTCTGTTCGGTGGTAGTAGTCGGCTGAGCAGTTGTAGTGGTAGTAGTTGTGGTAGTGGTAGTCGGCTGAGCGGTTGTAGTGGTAGTAGTTGTGGTAGTGGTAGTCGGCTGAGCGGTTGTAGTGGTGGTAGTTGTGGTAGTGGTAGTCGGCTGAGCAGTTGTAGTGGTAGTAGTTGTGGTAGTGGTAGTTGGCTGAGCAGTTGTGGTAGTGGTAGTTGTAGTCGTTTCGGTATCACCACAATACAGAATGACATCGGAAAGTGTAACATCTCCATACCATTTATGTAGCGTAAACGAATTATAATCTTGATCCAAGGATACTGTCAAAACATTACCTTGCATATCATCCTGTGTATAGTTCTGGTAGGAAGCCCAATTCCCAAATGCAACACAACCATTCATACCGTACTGTAAATTGCCGGAGAAAACAAACGAAATGGCAGAAATATCAGAATATGCCTGTAAATCGTAAGATTCACCGATTGTGACATCGGAAAGGTGAATTTCTGATGCATCAGAAGGAACTGTTATCTTTGTAGTAGTTGCTTCTGTCGTAGTAGTAGTCGGTATAGCAGTCGTTGTAACTGGTTCAGCTGTTGTTGTCGGATTTTCTGTGGTGGTAGTCGCAATGGTAGTCGTAGTAGTTGTAACAGTAGTGGTCGTTGCTGTTGTGGTTGTAATAGGCTTATCGGTTCCGGTTTCCTGGAAATAACCATCCAGCAAGCCTGCCCAATATTTACCCATGTTTTCATAACCTGCTTCATTCGGGTGTACACCGTCATAAAGGTCTGTTTGGTAATCTACAACACTGTTGATATCTGCAAACCGAACCGATTTTCCTTCGCTTTGCATCTGCAGAACCAAATTGTAAATCGAGGTGTTATAGCTGTCAATGCAAGCGGTTACAGTTTCCATCAACTGTTGCTTTTCTTCATCTGTGCTGCCCCATGCGTTGATACCATAGGCACCCAACCAGTCAGCACGCAGAATGGCATCAATATCCGGAATGGTAGAAACATAGATTACGTCATCGCTATCCAAATCCTGTAAAATCACGTTGACCAGATTTTCCAGACGATCGGTAATGCCATCATTGTATTCACTTAGAATATCGTTTGTGCCAATTTGCAGCAGAACGATATCTGGCTGATAGCAGGCGATCATGTTTTGTCCATTATACCAAGTGCCCTGAATGGTTTCAAGAATACCGGAGCGGTGTTCTTTTGTTGTCATTTCCTGAATGGCATAACCGCTGTAACCGGCATTGTTGTCATCATAAGTGACAGTTTCGCCATTGTAGGTGAAGGTATTAGAATTGCTGCCCTTTGGCCCTACCATATCAATGCTGTAGCCCATTTGTTCCAGCTCGTGATACATGTACTTCCGATATGCACCAGAGGTCCAGTAACCATCTGTGATGGAGTCGCCGAGCGATAGAATTTTGACACTATCTGTGTCGGTTGCGGATACTGGTACAGCTGAGACTGTTCCAAGTGCCAAAGAGGAAAGTCCAGTTGCCGCTGCTAAGAATGCAGCGAGTCCTTTTTTCATTTTGTACATAATCTCATCCCTTTCTATGAATGTGCCATTTTTTAGGCAGGGTGTATAGGATTATATCCCATTTCCTTCTGATTTTAGTATACAACTACTATAGAAAAAAGTCAAGACCCTCTTGAAAGTTTTACAATTCTTCTTTATTTTTTCTGTGAAAATGGTATAGTTTTTTTATACAGAATGCGATTTTACCACATAAAAACGGCGGAACGATGTTGTTCCGCCGAGGATTGTTACAGATAGATTTTTTACTTTTTTGCAGCTGCTGTCATCTGTTTGTTTTTTTCTAAACGCTGTTCTAATTCTGACATATATCGCTCCAAATTTGCATGGTACTGCTCTTGGAAGGTTTCATCCGTCTTTTTAAGATCGTGCAAGTATTCATGCATATCTCGATTTTCTTCGATTTCAATCAAACAGCCGGCAATATTAGAACAATGGTCAGAAATTCGTTCAAAGTTCGTCAGCAGGTCTTGGAAGATATAGCCAAGCTCTACTGTACATGCTGCATTTTGCAAACGTTGGATATGCTGCTTTTTCATTCTGGAATTGAAGGTATCCACGACTTCTTCCATTGGTTCTACCTGATGAGCCAAATCCAGACTATCCTGACAGAACGCATCAAATGCCAGTTTGACAGTTTCTGTTAATGCAGAACGCATGACTTGCAATTCAGCCTTTGCTTCATCAGAAAAAGCAATTTCTTTATCATGCATTTCCTGTGCGGATTGTACAACATTCAGTGCATGATCGCCGATTCGTTCAAAGTTTCCGATACCATGCAGCATTTTAGAAACAGTACGGTTGTCCGAAGAAGCGATACTGTGCTTGGAAATTCGCACCAAATAGGCGTTTAGCTTGTCCTCATATTGATCCAGCATTTTTTCTTGTTTTTTCACTGCATGAACAATGGTTTCTGAATATTCATCTTGTAAACTAAGTGCCTTTAAAATGGTGTCTTCTGCAAGACGTGCCATGTCATTGACTGCGGAGCGACAGGCTTCAATGGCAACTGCTGGTGTATTCAACAGAATTTCGTCTGGCAATGCCAGTTGTTCCTTTTCAGATTCTTCTTCTGGGACTCTCTGAATTACAAAGTATGCCAGTTTTTCGAGGAGTTTGGAGAAGGGGAGCAGCAGGAATGTAACAACTACATTGAAAATGGTGTGTACCACTGCAATGCCAGCATAACTGATGGTCCATTCCATAAAGGCAAAATCAACAAATGCATTGACAAGGTATAGGATCGGCAATAAAATGAGTGTGCCGATGCAGTTAAAAGCAATGTGAATAATAGCAACTCGTCTTGCACTGCGATTGACACCAATACTGGAAATGACTGCAGTGACACAAGTACCAATATTTTGTCCCATGATAATCGGAATCGCCATACCATAGGTAATGTGACCAGTAATAGAGAGAGACTGCAAAATACCAATGGAAGCGGCAGAACTTTGAATGACAGCAGTAATAATTGCACCTGCCAGCACACCGATAATGGGGTTATTGAAAGCTGTCAGAATCTGAGAAAAGGCTGGAGAATCTTTTAATGGTTCCACTGAATCTCCCATCATAATCATACCAGTGAACAACACAGAGAAACCAATTAAAATTCTTCCGATGTCTTTTGTTTTATTGTGCTTTGCTGTCATAATCATGATAATGCCAATGAGTGCCAGTATTGGGGAGAAGGATTCCGGTTTTAGCAATTTCAGGAAAACACTTTCACCATCAATTCCAGACAATGCCAATAGCCAGACGGTTAATGTGGTACCGACATTGGAACCCATCAAAATGCCGATGGTTTGTCCGAGCTGCATGATACCGGAGTTGACAAGACCAACCAGCATGACGGTCACAGCCGAGGAAGATTGTACAGCGGCAGTAATACCGATGCCAAATAGTAGACTTTTCCATTTGTTTGAAGTAATTTTTTGCAGAATCACTTCCAACTTACCGCCTGCCAGCTTTTCCAAGCCGGAGGACATGACGTTCATGCCGTACAAGAAGAATGCCAGACCGCCAAACAAGGTGAGAAAAGAAAAAATATCCATCTGCAAAGCACATCCTATTTACAAATTTTCGTCTATTTTTCAAAAAAAGACGATTTTATGCTATCCCTTTCATTATACGAAAAAAAGCGTCTTTTTTTGTAAAGTGAACGTAAAATAAATGTTAAGTTTTGAAATTCTCTTTTTGTTTCTGGTCAAAACACATAAAAAGCTGCACGATTTTTGTCGTGCAGCTTGTAAAAATAAACAAAAAACAGAAAGATTGAATCAATCTGAAAACAACCTAAAATGGAGCTGAAATTGATATTTTTATGCTTCTGCGTAGCCGTTCGGATGATTTTTGTGCCATCTCCAAGCATCGCTGATGATTTCTTCCAGACTTGCATGTTGTGGATCCCAGCCGAGTACATCTTTTGCTTTTTGGCTGGATGCAACCAATCTTGCTGGGTCACCAGCTCTTCTTGGCGATTCAATTGCCGGAATCGGATGACCCGTTACGGCTCTTGCTGTCTCAATTACTTCTCTTACAGAGTATCCAATGCCGTTTCCGAGGTTGAAAATATTGCTTTCTCCACCGTTTTGCAGGTAATGAACAGCCAGAATATGTGCTTGTGCCAAATCTGTAACATGAATGTAATCTCGGATACAAGTGCCATCTGGTGTGTCATAGTCTGTGCCAAAGATGGAAATGGCTTCCCGTTTACCGTTCGGCACTTGCAAAATCAATGGAATCAGGTGACTTTCTGGATTGTGTGCTTCACCGATGGTACCCGTCTGATCTGCACCGCAGGCATTGAAGTACCGCAAGGAAACATAACGCAAACCGTGTGCTTTTGCAGTCCAGTAGAACATTTTTTCCATTGCCAATTTGGTTTCGCCGTAAGGATTGGTCGGACAGGTGCGGTCTGTTTCCAGAATCGGAATATGTTCTGGTTCTCCATAGGTTGCTGCGGTGGAAGAGAAAACAATCTGCTTGACATCATGTGCTACCATGGCTTCCAGCAATACTTTTGTACCGCACAGGTTGTTATCATAATATTTCAGCGGCAGGTTGACACTTTCGCCGACCAGCGAGCAGGCAGCAAAGTGAATGACTGCATCAATTTTTTCTTTTGTGAACAGGTCATCCAAAAATGCACGATCCCGAATATCACCCTGATAGAATGTTGCACCCTCTGGTACAGCAGCACGAAATCCAGTCAGCAGGTTATCTGCAACAACAACCTCTTCACCAGCACGGATCAATTCCAGTGCTGTATGAGAACCAATGTAACCGGCACCGCCGAATACTAAAATACGCATATTTTTTCATCCTTTCCATTTTGTCAAGAATTATTTTTATAAAAAGACGAAGAATCTCGTCCTTTTTTCGGTAATGTTTGATAAAAGGTTTGCTTGATTTGCAACAGTGTACGTAAATCTGAGAGAATGGCATATAGAATCGCACGATTTTCAAATTGGCTGCGAGTTTCCGGCAATTTTTGATGTCGGTACTGTTCCTGTAAATCCTCCAGTTCCGCAAGCAGTGCGACTGCATCATTCTCTTCATGATACTGGTCGCTTACGGTTTGCAGATAATCCGAAAGTGGTTTTGCTTGTTCTGGAATCAGTGTCAACTTGCAGATTTGCCGGTAGATGGTATGTAAAATATCACATTGTTCCCGCCGCATAATCAAGTAACGCATAAAATATAAATCGTTTTCCAAGTAGTGATTGTGTATGAAGATGCGTGTTTCCTGTTCCATTTCTGTTAAGAGCTGGTCGGTTTTTGTAAAGCAGCTCCCGTCATAATGTGGATGTTCTGTTTTTAGCACATGGACTGCCATCCGTTGTAGGATCTGCCGCATTTCGTTGTCCAGTTCTGCTTGCTTTGCTCGGATTTTTCGCAGGTTATCCGGCATAAAACAGTTGAGTAAGATGCCCAGACCAACGCCAACGCACAATAGACCGGCTTCATTTTTCAGCATGGCAAGGGATACACCGCCGGCTGCCATGTAATGCGTTGCCAGCACCGTATTGACAGCAATGGAATCCTGCATATGCAAAGCAAAACAAATCAGCAAGAAAATAGCAAAGAAGATGCCGAATGCCCAAGGGGCATTTCCAAACAGAGCAAAAATCGGCAGACAGAGTACCGTCATCATGCAGAATGCCAGTCCACGTCGCAGAGCACTGCTGCTGGTTTCTCGTCGGGTGTCCTGAATGGTCAAAAATGCAATGACACCAGCCGAAGCCGCATACTCCAAGTGCAGCAGACCGGCAAACCACATGGCAAATACTGCTCCTACTGTCATTTTTCCGATTTTTAGCCATGGAATTCGTTGGAAAAAGGCGCTCAATGTACTTTCTTTCTCTTTTCCTGCATCCATTCCAAGAAGGTCGTATAATCCGGATAGGAGGCGATAGCACCACTCTTTGTAATGCTATAATTTGCATAATAAATAGCAAATGTCAGCCATTCCCGAATTTCTTCCAGTTTACAGGATGCCAGCTGAGCGGCAGAAATATTATTTTTTGCAAGGCAGTACAGATAAGATCCAATGATGGCATCTCCGGCACCAGTGGTATCTTTTACTCGTACTTCCGGATTTTCTACATGGCAAGTGGTGTGAGGGGTTAAAATCATTGCCCCTTCTTTGCCCATCGAATAGAGCAACATTTTACAACCCTGATCAAAGAGCCAGTCTGCTGCATCCAAAATAGCATGTTTTCCGGTGACGAAGAAACATTCTTCATCAGAAAGCTTGATCAGATCAGCATAGGGGAGAAATTCTCGTACCGTTTCCTGACAAGCTTCCGCAGAATTCCACAGCGGCAGGCGGATATTTGGATCAAAGCTGATGATAGCCCCATGTTTTTTTGCCATTTGCAACACTGCTTTGTGGGTTTCTTTCATGGGGGATTCTACCAGAGAAACGGAACAGAAATGCAGGATTCCCGTTTCTTCCAGCCATACCGGCTGAATCTGTTCCGGTTGAAGCAGCAAGTCTGCACTGGGTTTTCGATAGAAGGAAAAATCCCGATTGCCGTCAGCCTTCAAAGAAACAAACGCCAGTGCAGTGTTGGCAGCGTCTGTACGGCAGATACCTTCAGTTTTCACACCGCAGTTCTGCAAAATATCAACAATATAGTCCCCGAATGCATCATTTCCAACCTGTGTCAGAAGGCGGGCGTTGCCTTGTAGCTTTGCGACAACTGCTGCAACATTTGCCGGTGCACCGCCGCAAACTCTGGTAAAACTTTCGACTTCCTTCAATGCACAGTCACGCTGTGCTGGGATGAAATCAATTAAGGCTTCTCCAATTGCTGTTACATCATACATTGTGAATAAACGCTCCTTTTCAATTGTAATGGTGCGACATAAAATTTTCCATTGTGTGGAAGCTGCCGCATCAAAAGAGTGTGAAATCGTTTTCTTTATGATGTTATTATACCATATTTTCTGCATAAAAGAAAGGTGGATTTTTCACAAATGTGAAAAATCGTTTTTATTTTCCTTTTACAAAAAATATGAAACGTGTTTCACGGGAGCGTACTTTTTCTTTCATGCAGGCAGCAGATCATTTTTTCGCTGCGAATGGTTGACTCTTGTTCTTGAATCAAGTCTAAAAGCATGGCAGCAGCTTCCGAACCGCCTGTACGATGAGAAAGAGAGACGGTTGTCAGCGGCGGATCATAGAGTTTTGCTAAACTATTATTGCCAACAGCAGAAACTTTTACTTGATCTGGCACAATAATATGATTCTGCCGGAGACAACTCATGACACCGAATGCGATTTCAGCAGTTGCACAAAAGATTCCATCGAAAGAGACGCCACGTTCCAGTAGAACCCGAGCTGCCTCATAGCCGTCCTCCATATCGAATTGCGTTTCCACCATGCGAGATTCGTCCGGAGTATAGTGATATTGTGTCATAGCATCAGTAAAGCCAATCCGCCGATTTCTACCAACAGCACGGTCTTTCAAGGTCACACCAATGTAGGCGATTTCGTGGCAATTTCGCTTCAGTAAAATTTCGGTTGCCAGATAGGCAGCCTGATAGTCATCAAAGTAAACGCTCGGAACGACTTCTTCTTGCTGTGCCAGTAACACAATTGGTTTTTGATAAGAACGCATTAACGTCAAATGTCGTTTAGACATCAGTGTTCCCATAAAAATGACACCATCTACATTATTGTTCCGAAAAATCTTTAAAAATTCCAGTTCTTTTTCAACTTGATTACCAGTATTTGCAAGTAAAATCTGATATCCGGATTGTGTCATAATTCTGGTGATTCCTTCCACCATTTCTGCAACTGGTTCGGAGTTAATACGGGGAACAATTACGCCAATTAAATGATTTTTTCCGGTTCGGAGCATCTGTGCAGAGGGACTTGGTGTGTAGCCAGTTTGTTCAATTACAATGCGAATGCGTTCCTTTTTTTCCTCGCTGACATACCCCTGATTTAAATAACGTGAAACAGTAGCAGGGGAAACGCCTGCCATTTTAGCAATGGTATTGATTGTCACGTCCATCCTCCATTCATTTCCATTTTTTAAAAACGTTGTCTATACGGTTCTGGAGACTGCAATTTATACACATTATATTATAGCATGAAACGAATCAACCTGTAAAGAATCCTATCAAAAAAAAATCTATATGAAATCGTTTTCATAATTAATTTTATGTTATTGATTTCCATTTTTATCCAAAATAATTTCCATCTTTTCCACGTTTTCAGCATCGTGCATCACTTCTTTTGCATAAAGCTGTACGATTTGAATGCAGTCGGACAAAGCATAAGAGCCAGTTTCCCGTAATTTCCATGCAGATATGACTGTAATTTCATACAGTGCAGCGAGTAATTTTTGATATTGCAGCAGGACGTTACCGTGCTCAATTGCTTGCAGCCAGTATAAGTATAGGTAATAGGAGCAGAAGTTCCGGAAGGCAGGGATCAGCTCATCAGCAACCGTTTGAAACGCTTGCAGGTCTGTTTTTGTAACAGGATGTAAGCGAATTTGTTGCATCCAGTCTGCCCATTCGGGTGTCATCCATTCCATATTGTCGTACATATGTAAAATGGCTTCCTGATAGAGGAAATCTGGTTTTGCGGCAATGGACTGCATCTGTGGAAAATCGTCTTTTTTTTCTTCTATCCAATCTTGCAGCTGCTGTACATAGTGCAGACCATAACACAGGGCGTCGGAGAGAAGAAGGGACGGATTCTGTAGCAGTTGGAGGAGAATGCTCCTTGTTTCCCGCAGACATGCCATCCAGTCCAGTGAATAGGGAAGTTCCTCTTCTGGAATTGACGGAGAATCGTCTTGATGGGAGAACACTGCATGAAAAGGTTCTTCCTGCGTTAAAACCTTTTTGGCAGCTTCTGGACAGGCAAGTGAGAGTACATGTTCTGTAAAAAGCGTATAATTTTGTGGAATGCGTGGAAACATACGGCAAGTGTCACAAAGAAGAGCATCATCGGCTTGTAATTGCAGGTCACAGAGTTTCTGTGCATTCCAAAAGGGACAGTTGCCGTTTTTTTGGTTTTGGAATATCCATTCTTGGTCTTCGTTTTTTGTTAGCACATTGCGAATGCGATCGCCGATGGGTTTGGAACATTGGCGATAAGTTTGCAAAGTTGGTTCATCAATGACTACTTCCCAACCTTTACAGCAACTGTCTGGACAGGCACCGGCGAGGCAGTGGAAATCCTCCACATAAGGAAAGGTATAATGTAGCATGGGAATGCGGGCTCCTTTCTGATCTGAAAAAGGTCGCCTATGGAAAGAAATAGACGACTTAATATTATCACTTACAGAATAAGAATAAATCTGAGTATTTTATTCTACAAAAAATTAGTTAGGATGGAGAATGCAATCTTTTTCCATTTGGAACGGTTGGTCATAAAATCTGTATCAATTTTCTGGGATGATATGCCGCCTTCATAGATGGTTATGATCAAGTAGATTTTCTTTCTCTGTCTTTATTATAGAGAAATCGTGCTGAAAAATCAACCTGTTTTGTATATTTTTTTGAAGAATGGGAGCATTCAGATACTTTGCTTTCATTTAGAAAAATAATAGGAAAATATAATTTCAAAATCGACCAGAACTTGTAATAGTGGATTTACAGTAAAATTTGTTAGAGTAAATACATAAATTTACATATCGCTGTGGAGAAAATCTGAAACATTTCACAACAATTGTGGAAATGTAACAAAATAAAATCTTTTATTTTGTTTGAAAAAGAGATTTCGATTCTAAAAGCACGATAACAGATTGACAAATCCATTTCGATGTGGTAGAATGATTATAGTAAATTTGATATGAAGTTCTTGTATTGGAATGTTACCTTTCAATGATTTTAGATTGGGCATAACCAACTTTTATATGGACGTGTTATATGCGTTTATATGAAGGTTGGTTTTTTTTATCCGAAATGGAGATGTATTATGAAAATCATAAAAATTATTAATAATAATATTGTGTGTGTGTTAGATGAAAAACGAAAAGAACAGATTATATCTGGAAAGGGAATTGGGTTTGGTAAAAAATATGGAGACGAAGTGGATGCGGAAAAGATTCAAAAAATATATATGATTACAGATTCCGCACTTAGAAAACGGCTTGTGGAATGTTTGTCCGAAATCCCATATGAGTATATTAAACTGACAGCAGATTTGGTGGATTATATTTCGGCACATACACATACTACTTTAAATGAGTCACTGATTATTTCTTTATCGGATCATATCGCATTTGCAATTGAACGAAAAAAACAGGGCATTGCATTTTCCAATCCGTTGATGGATTCTATACAGGACTGCTTTCCGGAAGAGTTATCCCTTGGCAGATACTGCGTTCATGAGATTCAGGATAAGTTGGGTGTATCTCTGCATGAAGATGAAGCAGGTTTTATTGCGATGCATATTATCAATGCACGGTTGCATACCAACATGGGACAAATTCCAGATATCACGAAATTGGTGAATGCCTGTGCAGAAATTGCAGATACTTTTTATCATGGGAAAATTGATAAAACCACCATTGCGTATGATCGCTTTTTGGTGCATTTGAAATATCTTGCGAAGCGGCTTTTTCAGTCGCAAGAGTTGCCGAATGTGCTCAGTCGGGATGAGGAAATTTTAACATTTGTCCAGCTGAAGTTTAAAAAGCACTATAAATGTGCAAAATGTATGCAAGATTATATTCTGAAAAATTTTGCAAAAACCATTTCAGAGGATGAAATGCTGACGTTGGCAATTCACTTGAGAAAAATCAGCGGATAAAGTAAAAAAGTTTGAAACAATTATAATTGGTACCTAAGTAATTGCGTTCAAGCTGATATCATGGACATAAAATGAAATTAGGAGGATTTTACAATCATGAAAGACAAAATATTTGGCGTATTGCAGCGAGTGGGTCGGTCATTTATGCTGCCGATTGCACTGCTGCCAGTGGCAGGGCTTCTGCTTGGAATCGGCAGTTCCTTTACGAACCCGACCACGATTGAAACCTATCATCTTGGAAAAGTCATCTATGAGGGCGGTCTATTCTATACTATCCTTGACATTATGAGCAAAACAGGGAGTGCTGTTTTTGATAACCTTGCTTTACTTTTTGCAATGGGTGTTTCCATTGGTATGGCAAAAAAGGAAAAAGAAGTAGCAGCTCTTTCCGGTGCAATAGCATTTCTGGTAATGAATACTGCCATCAGTGCATTGATTTCTGCAAAAGGCGGCGTGGAAGCCATGGCAGAAAACTCGACCACTTCTGTGCTGGGGATTACAACCTTGCAAATGGGTGTGTTCGGCGGTATCATTGTAGGACTTGGAGTTGCAGCTCTGCATAATAAGTTCTATAAGATAGAACTTCCGCAAGTGCTTTCCTTTTTCGGCGGTACACGTTTTGTTCCCATTGTTGCAACCGTTACCTATTTGATTGTCGGCATTGCAATGTTTTATTTATGGCCGATTGTACAGCTTGGTATTTCCAAACTTGGCGTATTGGTGCTGAATTCTGGTTATGCAGGCACTTGGATTTATGGAATTCTGGAACGTGCCTTGATTCCGTTCGGTCTGCATCATGTATTTTATATGCCGTTCTGGCAGACAGAACTGGGCGGTTCTATGATGATTGACGGCAATCTTGTAACGGGTGCACAGAATATTTTCTTTGCAGAACTGGCTTCTAAGTCCACAACAGAATTTTCTGTTTCTGCTACCAGATTTATGTCTGGTAAGTTCCCATTTATGATTTTCGGTCTGCCAGCTGCTGCATTTGCAATGTATCGGGCAGCCCGTCCAGAAAAGAAAAAGGTAGTCGGCAGTTTGTTGCTTTCCGCAGCATTGACCTCTATGATTACTGGTATTACAGAGCCGTTGGAATTTACATTCCTGTTTGTTGCACCGCTGATGTATGCGGTACACTGTGTGCTGGCTGGTCTTTCCTATATGTTGATGCACATCCTAAATGTTGGCGTGGGTATGACGTTCTCCGGCGGTGCTATTGACCTGACGTTATTTGGTATCTTACAGGGAAATGCAAAGACGCATTGGGTATGGATTATTGTCGTAGGTTTGATTTATGCTGTTGTTTACTATTTTGTATTTTACTTTATGATTACAAAACTGAATCTGAAAACACCTGGACGAGAAGCCGATGATGTGCAGCCAAAACTTTATAGAAGAAGCGATATGAATGAGGCAAAGGCAGCAAAAGCTGCTGATGGTCAGGCTGTAGATCGAACCAGTGCACTGGTTCTGAAGGGACTGGGTGGAAAAGAAAACCTTTCCGACTTAGATTGCTGTGCTACACGGTTAAGAGTGACTGTAAAGGATGCTTCCAAAGTGCAGGATGCTCTGCTGAAAGAAAGTGGTGCGTCTGGTGTGATTCATAAGGGCAACGGTGTACAGGTCATTTACGGGCCGCAGGTATCGGTTGTGAAATCCCATCTGGAAGACTTTATAGACTCCCCGCAATCAGATGACCTTGACAGTATCATTGGGTCTGTGTCCGAAGAAGCATCTGCACCGAAACAGGAAGAGGTGACACCAAAATCTACAGAATCAGTCGCTTCTGACCATGCTGAGATCACTATTTATACGCATATGAACGGTACAGCCATTCCGTTGGAAGCAGTAGAAGACGATGTATTCTCGCAGAAAATTCTGGGAGATGGCATTGCCATTGAACCATCCGAAGGCAAGTTGTTTGCACCATGTGATGGCAAGATTGATACTGTTTTTGAGACCAAACATGCAGTCAATATGGTGTCGGAAGATGGCGTAGAACTTTTAATGCACATTGGAATTGATACCGTAAAACTGGAAGGCAAATATTTTGAAACCCATGTCACCGATGGACAAACTGTAAAGAAGGGTGATTTGCTGATCACTTTTGACAAAAAGGCGATTCAAGCGGCGGGATATCCACTGACCACACCGCTTCTGATTTGCAATACAGACGATTATTCTGCTGTTCAGCCGGTTGCCGAAGGCGTTGTATCTGCTGGCGAAACAGCAATCAAAATCAATCAATAAAACAGGAGGAAATAACATGAAAACATTTGCTTACACCATCAAGGACGAAGTAGGAATTCACGCAAGACCGGCAGGGCTGCTTGCCAAGAAGGCAAAGGGCTTTGAAAGCACCATCATGCTGGAAAAAGGCGGTAAGTCTGTCAACCTGACCAAACTCATGGCAGTAATGGGCTTAGGTGTAAAGTGTGGCGATACCGTCAATGTTACAGTAGAAGGTGCAGACGAGGATGCTGCATACGAGGAAATGCAGACATTCTTTGCAGAAAATTTGTAAAAGCAGAATAAAAACCAATTCTCCGGCAGAATCTATGAACATACAGAGACTGCCGGAGTTTTAGGAGGGAAAAGCGATGAATATCTGGCATGATATAGAACCAGAAAGAATTTATCCGACTGATTTTGTTGCTGTAATTGAGATTGCAAAAGGCAGTAATATGAAATATGAACTGGATAAGAGAACGGGGATGTTATCATTGGACAGAGTGCTTTTTACAGCCACACACTATCCAATGAATTATGGATTTATTCCCCGTACTTATGCAGATGACCATGATCCACTGGATGTATTGTTGCTTTGTTCTGCTCCGATTCAGCCAATGACACTGGTGAGAAGTTATCCGATTGGTGTCATGACGATGGAAGACGGCGGAATGGGAGATGAAAAAATTATTGCCATTCCTTATGGTGATCCCACTTATATGAGCTATACAGATGTGAAAGAGCTTCCAAAGCATATTTTTGATGAGCTAAAGCATTTCTTTTCTGTATACAAGCAGTTAGAAGGCAAAAAAACAGAGGTAAGGGAAATTGGTGGTCCAATCGAAGCTGTTGGAATCATTGAGAAGGCAATGGAAAACTACAAACAAAAATTCTGTACTGTGCAGAATGCATGAAGGAGGCGGTAGCATGAAAACTTATACAGGAAAAGGAGTGTATGGTGCTGTTGCATTTGGAAAAATTTCTCTCTTTCAGAAACAGGAAATAGTGATTCGACAAGTCCGAATCACAGATACGGAGGCAGAAAAAGCCAGAGTGGAAACCGCAAAAGCGGCGGCAACTGAACAGCTTCAGGCAATTTATGAAAAGGCACTGAAAGAAGTGGGCGAGACCCATGCACAAATTTTTGAAATTCATATGATGATGCTGGAAGATGAGGATTATAACGAAAGCATTCAGAATATCATTGATACGCAAAAAGTGAATGCGGAATATGCTGTTGCGATTACAGCCGATCATTTTGCAGAGATGTTTTCCTCTATGGAGGATGCCTATATGCAGGCAAGAGCCGCAGATGTTAAGGATATTTCCAATCGAATCATTGCCAATCTAACTGGTACTGTGTCAGCACAGAACGGTTCAGAAGATCATATGATTGTCTGTGCGGATGACCTTGCCCCAAGTGAAACGGTTTCGTTGGAAAAAGACAAGGTATTTGCATTTGTAACCGCACATGGTTCTTCTAACTCTCATACTGCTATTTTGGCAAG
This sequence comes from Oscillospiraceae bacterium, assembly GCA_016297675.1. Classification (GTDB taxonomy): domain Bacteria; phylum Bacillota; class Clostridia; order Oscillospirales; family Ruminococcaceae; genus Ruminococcus_C. The sequence continues at coordinate 1,476 of JAEDGE010000025.1, read as the reverse complement.
AAATATGAATATTCCAGCGGTCATTGGAGTGGGCGAAGCATTTCTTGCGGAAGTGAAAGACGGAGACGAAGCGATTGTAGATGGCTTTACAGGAGAAGTGTTTGTCAATCCAGATGCAGAAACAAAGAAGCGGTTGCTGGCAAAGCAGAAGGAAGACGAAGAGAAAAAACGACTGCTTCAGGAGCTAAAGGGAAAAGAAAATATTACAAAGGACGGAACCAAAATCAATATCTACGCCAATATTGGCGGTGTGGATCACATTGGGGCAGTGCTTTTGCATGATGCAGGTGGAATTGGACTGTTTCGGAGTGAGTTTTTGTATTTGGAAAACACAGATTATCCAACAGAAGAACAGCAGTTTGTAGCATACAAAAAAGTGTTGGAAAGTATGGCAGGCAAGAAGGTGATTATCCGCACACTGGACATTGGTGCAGATAAGCAGGTGGATTATTTTCATTTGAAAAAGGAAGAGAATCCGGCTTTGGGTTATCGGGCGATTCGGATTTGCCTGACCCGTCCCGAGATTTTCAAAACGCAGCTGCGTGCCTTATTCCGTGCTTCTGTTTATGGGAATCTTGGAATTATGTTTCCAATGATTACGAGCGTATCGGAGCTGGAATCCATTCTTGCAATCTGTGAAGAAGTCAAAGAAGAATTGCGGGAAAATAGTACCCCGTATGCAGAGCATGTGGAACTTGGGATCATGATTGAAACGCCGGCTGCTGCGATTATCAGCGATCGGTTGGCACCGATGGTGGATTTTTTCAGTGTTGGTACAAATGATTTGACGCAGTATACACTTGCCTGTGATCGACAGAATCCGGATATTGAATCATTCTGTGACACCCATCATGAGGCAATTTTGCGTTTGATTGAACTGAGTGCAAAAAATGCTCATCAAAATGGTGCATGGATTGGAATTTGCGGAGAACTTGCCGCAGATACCACGTTAACAGAAACATTTCTCAGAATGGGAATTGATGAACTTTCTGTTTCGCCTTCCTTCGTACTGAAAGTACGGGATGCTGTTAGGAATGTGGATCTTTCTAAATAACTTGAATTTGACGAACAAGTTTTATCCGCCGAATGGCGAATTGCGGTCAAGCTGGCTCAGCTTGGCGGAAGGGTGCAGGGGAACAAGCTGTTCCCCTGCAAAACACTGCAAATTTGGACACACTACTGGATGAAGAACCGCTGTCCGCCCTCTGAAAAAACAAAAGGACGTCGATAACAGAAATTTAGTGTCGTCAGGCTGTAAATTGAGATACAGAATGGGGCGGACAGCGGACACAGGCAGACAGCGTAGCGATTCTGCCGGACGGTTCGGAAAAGATTTCCCTGAGAAATAGGACAATGCATTTTTATTGAACTCACGTTAACATAAATTAAAATATTATTATGATTTAATAAAAAGAACCCTGTCATCTCATTGCCTTTTAAGATGACAGGGCTTTTATCATTTAGTTGAATCGTTCA
>JAEDGE010000175.1 GCA_016297675.1 Oscillospiraceae bacterium | reverse complement strand
CGCCAAGCTGAGCCAGCTTGACCGCAGTTCGCCGTTCGGCGGATAAAACTTGTTTATCAAACTCACGTTAAACCAAAAAACAAGCCTTTATTGGCAGTCCATTGGAAACAGCAATCCAAAGTTGACAGTAGGCTGCGATGGGAGCAATGTCGTACAGTGGTTTCACCGACAAAGTCTCCCATTGTTTTTTGGTATCGTAATCTGTTTGGTCGGAACGGCAGCCAGTCAAAAAGAACGGAATGTGTCGTTCTGCGGCGGTATTTGCCAGAGAAAGAAAAACAGAATCCGTGCAGACCGTTCCAGAGTGATAGCACTGATAGAGAATTGCCTTTGTGTCCACTGGAATATAGGAGAGCGAATTGCCGACTGCCGCCGTCAATTGCAGCAGCGGTGCAGGCTGTAATAGTTGGAATGGTTCTGAGAGTGGCAGCAGCGGCTTTCGGGGTGTAATTGTCTTTCTCTGGTGAAACTGCCCTTCCGTATCATAAACGCCGTACACAGCATCACAGAAGCTGTAAAGGTCGCCGCTGCCTGGTAGCTGCTGGAGCAGTCGGGTTGCCTCGTGTATCACAGGAATCTTGTCTTGGTTGCAGTGACTGACAAACACGCCGGTTTTCGCCTGTTCCTGTAAAAAACGAACAGCATAAGCAAAGTTGCTCCAGCCGTTTGCAGCCGGATTGGTAAGTGGTTCATTGCTTGCCACAAGCACCAGCGGCGGCAGTTCTGTTCCCAGTGCATAGCCCAGCACGGCGGCTGTATAGGCAAGGGTGTCCGAACCATGTAGCAGAATCCAGCCGTCACAGTCTTCTGTCAGAATTCGTTGTCGCATATGATTTACCAGCAGGGAAAGGGATTCTCCGGTCATTTGTTCGCTGAAGAGATGCAGTGGTTCCGATGGAATGACTGTGATACCTTTGAGAATCCCCTGTTTTTCTGCCCCTTGCAGGAGGAGGTAAGAAGCGTGTTCTGGAAGAGAGAGATAGCCGTCATCTGCTAACTGGCAGCCAATCGTGCCGCCTGTAAAAATAATACCTAATTTCATTTTATTCCTTTCCGGTTAAAAACAAGGGAGATACGGTTTGTTTGCCATACATGGAGCGGTTGCCGTTGCAAAGCCTTGCAATGGTGCAAACCACAGCGAAATGGGGCAAATACGCAAATCCGAAGACTTCTGTTCCAATGCAGATGGGTGCAAGCAGTGTGTTGGAGGCACTGCCGAAGACGGCTGCATAGCAGAGAGCCGCTGCCAATGCGGTTGGAATGCCCAGACAGGGAGCCAGAGCAGCCCCCAGACAAGCACCAATGGCGAATAGTGGCGTTACTTCTCCGCCCTGAAAGCCGATAGAGAGCGTGAAAACGGTTAAGAGTAGCTTGCACAAAAAGTCAAAACAATATACGGTTTCTCCGCTGCAAGCCAGTGAAATCAAGTTGGTACCCAATCCGGTATATCGTCCGTTTCCGCATAGGTAGAGTAAAATGGCTAATACCACTCCACAAACGCCAATGCGAACGAGTGGATTTGGCAGCCATTTTGCAGTCTGTTGCTTACCAAGCCGCAGTAAGAGTGTAAACAGTCCGCCGGTCAGTCCGGCAGCGATGCCGAGTAGCAGCATCTGAAAGGAGAGGGGGGGAGTGGTCGTTTCTGGCAGGACAACCTGAAAGGTTTCCAGTCCCAGTGCGGTGGAAATGAGATAGGCAGCTACAGCGGACAGTGCCGACGGCAGCAGTGCACGGTACTCTAATTTTCCGACTGCCAATACTTCCAGTGCAAAGCAAACGGCAGCAAGCGGTGCATGAAATAATCCGCTGAAACCAGCAGCCATACCAGAAATGGTGAGAATGCGGACAGCGTCCGGTATCCGCCGGAAAACGGGAATCCGGCTGCCGGTGCAGTGTGCAACAGTTGCACCAAGCTGTACGGCAACGCCTTCCCGACCAGCACTGCCGCCGCAGAGATGTGTGAGCCAAGTGCTGCCGATGAGCAGAGGAATCAGACGCAGCGGAATGCGGTCAGCTTTGCCGTTGGCAGCGTCAAAAATCAGGCTCATCCCTTGACTGCTTTCCTTGCCGTATTTCTGGTAGACCCAGACCATCAGGATACCAGCGAGTGGAAGAAAGGGCAGAAACCAAAGCAAGTGTGCTGTGCGAACGGTTCCAATCCAGAGTAGTATCCGTCCGAATCCGGCAGTGATGGCACCGGTCAACAGACCGGTGCCGATTGCCAACAGGCAGAGCAGCAGAGTGGGGAGCAGAGAAAATGACTTTGATGGTTGCATAGAATGCCTCTTTTCTGTTGAAAATTTCCTTTCGTAGTATACCAGAAATCCGGAAAAATTGCAAGAAAAAACCGCCCTGACCAACAAGGCGGTTTTGTGAAAATATCGGAAAAGTTTACTTTTTACTGGATTTCAATCAACTGTTTTTGTATAATCAAATTTATTTTACTTATAAAGAAAAATCCACATCCTGCCGTTTATGTTCTTCTGCTGCGAAAAATGTTTTCGGACGATGTCCAGTAAGGGATGCCACAAAGGAGGAGGGAAATTCCTGACAGGCATTGTTGTAGGAGCCTACGCTGCTGTTATAGAGTCGCCGTGCCGCCTGTAAATGAGCCTCCGTATCTGCTACGCTGTGCTGTAGGGCAGAAACTGTTTCTATCGCACGAAGTTGAGGATAGGCTTCTAATGTCACCTGAAGCTGAGATGCTAACATTTCCATCTTCTCTGCAGCGGTGTTTCGTTCTTCTGGAGACATTCCCCGTCGCATCCGGATAGTTTCAATGAGTGTATGACTTTCGTGGGAGCAATATTGCTTTAAAAGCTGATATTCCTTGGTAAGTTGGTCAAAACGCTTGGTCAGAGCTACATCTACATCAGCATCCAGTTCCTCCATTTTTGTACGCATTCGTACAAGTCGATTTGCTGTACGAATAAACCAGACCATGCATCGGATTAAAATGAGTGCAACAAGAAGGATCCAAAATAAGGGATTGCTCAGAACTTTTAAAATTAAATCCATATAATATATATCCTTTCTAATTAAAATCCCAGTGTATCATACAGTGAAATCAGCTGCATGGCTTCCTGTACTTTTGTCGCTACACGGCGGCGTGCCTGTTCCAGAGATGCGGATTCATTTTTTGTATTCCAGAACTGTTGTAGGGTAAAGTTTGTATTCAGACCATACTGCACCTGATTTTTTGAAAATATTAAGCAAATCCGTCCTTTATTTTCGCAATGAAATTGTTGATACATAGCGGCGAGTTGTTCCATTTGATTCGGTGTAACAAGATAATACACAGCATGTAGGTCGTTTGATACGACACGGAATAGCCGGTTAAATGTGTTTACTTCCAGTCCATCTGGTGTTTTTATTCCATTTTTCATAATGTCCTGTTCAATTTCTTTAACTGTTGCACTGCACAGACCTACCAATGTTTCTGTGTGGTGTTGCATTTCTCGTTTAATCCAAAGACCCGAAAATAGTTCTTTTTTAAAAGAAGAATCATCGCCATATTGTATATGAATGCTACAGATGAAAACAGCGGCTTCAAAAGGTTTTCCTTGAAAAACACCGGAAAAGCATTCTTTTCCGGCATAGGAAAATCCT
>JAEDGE010000174.1 GCA_016297675.1 Oscillospiraceae bacterium | reverse complement strand
TGGAAGTGCTGTGCCGCTGAGAAAAGGCAACACCTACGTCTATCAAAAGTAGCGTTACCAACAGCGGCATTGTGGGAAGTGGATGGGTTCCTGCTCCCTGCAAAAAACGAGTGATGCTGTGCAATAAGAAGAGCGACAAGATTTCGCATGCTGTTAAAATCCCCATTTTTTTGCAAAATTTAAAATTTCTATTTTCTTCCAAATTGAATTTTGGAATCCACTGCAAACCGTACAGGACAAGATTGCAGAGAATTGGAAATAAAATATAGCGTAACATAAATGTACAATGTATCCTTTCTTAAACATCGACATTCTGTTCATCCCCCATCCATAGCATACCAGACAAATATAAATGGAGTCATTTTATTTTTGTGAATGAAATGAAAATAAACGCACTTTGAAAGGAGTTTCTATACATAAAAAAACGCCCTGTTTGCAATAGACAGACAGGGCGGTAACAAAAGAGATTTTTGTTGTTATTCATTTAAATAACGTTCAAACTTTCGGATGTTTTCCCGTGTACCGATGACACAAATGGTGTCACCACGATGCAGTACTGTATCTGGCTTGATTTCAATTTCCAGTGTTCCATTGTGTTTCACTGCAATGAGATTGATACCAAACATTTTTCTGGGGTTGATATCCTGCACGGTTTTTTCTGCGATTTTCTGTGTCACACTCAGTTCCATGAGGTCGACTTCCTCGCTCAGTGTGATAAAGTCCAGAAAACCAGGAGCCAGTAGACGGTTTGCAAGTCGGATTGCCATATCTCGTTCTGGATAGACAACTTCTGCTCCAAGCAATTCCAGCACACATCCCTGTTCTGAACTGGTTGCTTTTGCAATCACTCGTTTTACACCAAGTTGAATGGCATTTAAAGTAGCAAGAATACAAGTGTCTATGCGTTCGCCGATGCAGATGATGACAACATCACAGTTGTCAATTCCAACTTTCCGCATGTTGTCTTTAGATAATTCCTGTACGACATAGGCATGGTCTGTCAGTGCAGCGGCAGAGTTGATTTTTGCCTCATTTTCATCTATGATGATCAAATCTTTTCCAGATTCTGAGAGGGTTTGTGCCAATGCAAACCCGAAGCGTCCCAATCCAATGATGCCATAGAGTCCATTTTCTGTTTTTACTTTTTTTCCAAACATAGCAATTCTCCTTTAACTGTTATAATATTGTTTTTCGTTTTATCCAACGGGAATTTCCTCTTCTGGCAGTAAAATGGCATCCGGCTGCTTTCGGAACCAGAGAGAGGCAACTGTGAGTGGTCCAAGTCTGCCAATATACATAATCAGCATTAGAATGATTTTGCTGATAGGATGCAAATCTGGTGTGATACCAGTAGACAATCCAACTGTTGCAAAGGCAGAAATCGTTTCCAACAACAAGAAAGAGATCGAAATATCAGGTTCTAACATACAGAGCAAAAGCATTCCGGTAAAGATGATGGCAATCGCTAAACTGCAAATGACCAGAGCCTGCTGTACAATGCCGGCGGGGAATCGTCTGCGGAATCCGTTCGGCTGTTTCCCTTGCGGATAACACAGAATTGTACGAATTAAAACGTAGAAGGTTGTCACTTTCACACCGCCGCCTGTTGAGCCGGGAGCTGCACCAATATACATCAACAAGCAAACTAACAAAATCCCAGCATGGGAAAATTGATTCAGCGGAACAACAGAAAATCCAGCGGTTCGTGTTGAGACACTGGTGAAAAATGCACTCAACCAGGAAATCTGATCATTTTCTGTCAACTTTATGAGCAGCATACCGCCAAAAATCAAAATAGCGGTCATAGACAACACCACTTTTGTATGCAGGCTGCAACGAGAGAATCGCCGATTCTTTAAAATATCCCGAATGACAAAAAAGCCAATACCACCGCTGATAATGAGAAAAGCAGTGAGTAGATTCAACCCGATATGGTCTGCATATAGTGTCATACCATCCCAATTCCCAAAAATATCAAAGCCAGCATTGTTAAAAGAGGCAATGCTGTGAAACGCAGCAATGCCCAATGCATTGGGGAATCCATAGTCTGGATAGAAGAAAATCGCACCAACGACTGTGCCAAATGCTTCAATTGTCAATGTCATAAGCAAAACAGAGCGGATTAATTCTCGAATATCCTGCATAGTGGGATAGTTTAAAGCAGCCTGTATCAGTACCTGATCTCGTACTCGCATGTGTTTTCGTCGAAATGAAATCAATCCTACACCAATAGAGGTAATTCCCAATCCACCGATTTGAATTAAGATTGCCAATATAGTTTGCCCGATTGTATTAAATGTGTCTCCAGCATCTACAACCACCAATCCTGTGACACAAACGGCACTCACAGCTGTAAAAGCGGAATCCACGAGGGTTAAGCTGCCCGGTTGTTTTTGTGAAAATGGCATCCTCAACAAGATTGTTCCCAGTAAAATGACGATCAAAAATCCAAGTGCAATCAATTGCAATGGTGTCATATGTTTTTTTTGCGTCATGATTCTCCTCCAAAAAGCAAGCATTTTAATTGAAAATAATATTTTTATATCTATATGTGTAATTGCTTTTTCTCTTTTACAAGGCACGGTCATTATGGAAACGAGAATAGCATCTTTATCTATTAGTTTATGATTATTTCTATCGGATTCAGTTAGGATTTGCAGCAGCGTATTCCGGACTGACATAAACCTGGAAACTGCCTTCTACAGCATCCCATACAGTATATCCTTCTTTTTTCAGTTTTTCCTGTTCTTTTTTAATCCATTTTTCGTCTTCTTTTCCCAGGTCTTCCCGAACGATGACAAAGTCGGTACTGCTTGGTTCCTCAGCAGAATCAGCGTCCAGTCTATAGATAATCTTTCGATTTGCAAGGTGCGGTATATGCCAATCATCGCAGGCAACAGAGGCATCTTCTGGAATACTTTCCATAACTTCTTCCATCTGTGTGTAGTGTTCTTTTTCTTCCACATAAGCTTCTCGATACCAAAGATTGTTGGTAAACATTGTGTAAGAACTGAAAAAAGAGATACAAGCCATCGCAGTGACCAGTTTTCTGCGTGTCATACTTTTTAGATCCTGCCAATTTAGAATGGATAAGTAGAACAAACAAGTCCATGTGCCGAATGCGTATTGATAATGCACGCTTGCAGCTGCATTATAGGATGCTGACACAAGCAGATTCATGATGACGAACGGCAGCAACAGAAAATATCGTGACAGTTTTTTGGTGAGGAACGGTAAAAAGCAAAGCGGCAGCATAACCATAAAGAAAAATGCCAGTGCATTTTCTGAAATAAGGTGATTCAGGAAATAAGCAGGATTTTTAATTGCATTGACAATTAGTTCTACAAAAGATCCATCCTGTTCCAGATAGAATTGTGAGAATCGGCTGCTCATTACGCCGTCTCCAAATCGTCGCAGGCAGGTGGTTACGATGCCGAAATAAATTGTAGAGACGGCTGTCAAGATGCCCCCATGCAGACGGCTTGTTTTGCTGGTGAACAGATAAAGTCCGATGCAAATCAAATACAGCGGAGCATCTTCTTTGACCAGAAGTACCAATGCACCGCTCAAATAAAACGCCCACCATCTCTTTCGATCGATGCTCCAGAACAACCACATCAACAATGGCGG
>JAEDGE010000173.1 GCA_016297675.1 Oscillospiraceae bacterium | reverse complement strand
TGCTCTTGGAAGCTTTGGTGCAATCTTTGCAAAACAGGCTGCAGCTTCCGGTGTGATTCCACAGCTTACCGGTATTTTTGGTACCTGCGGCGGTGGCAGTGCATTAATTCCTACTTTAACAGATATCACAGTGATGGAACAGGAAAACGGCAGATTATTTGTTAACAGTCCGAATACATTAGACGGCAATGAGGTTTCCAGACTGGATACTGCAAAGGCCCTGTATCAGGCTGCAAACAACAGTCAGGTAGATATCGTTGCTGAAGGGGAGGAAGAAGTTTTAGCTGTATTAAGACAGCTTGTGGCTCTTTTACCTGCCTGCTATGATGATGATGCTTCCTATGAGGAATGTACAGATAGCTTAAACCGCATCATTCCGGAACTGGAAGATTTCTCTCACGATGCAAAAACTGTTTTTGCAAAAGTATCCGATGATGAATTTTTCCTGGAATTGAAAAAGGATTATGCACCGGATATGGTAATCGGTTTTGCACGTCTTAACGGAGTTACAGTGGGATGTGTCGGCAATCAGTATGCAGTAAGTGAAGGTGTTCTTACAACAAAAGGTGCCAATAAGGCTGCAGAGTTTGTAGATTTTTGTGATGCTTTCCAGATTCCGATTCTGACGGCTGTGAATGTGACAGGATTTAAGGCAACTGTTCACGAAGAAAAAACAATAGCAAAAGCAGCGGCAAAACTGACTTATGCCTTTACAAATGCAACAGTACCAAAGGTAACCTTAGTTTTAGGAGATGCTTTTGGAACAGCTTATGTTACTATGAATTCCAAATCAATCGGTGCTGACATTGTCTATGCATGGCCACAGGCAAGAATCGGCATGATGGATCCGGAACAGGCAGTCCGTATTATGTATGCAGAAGAGATCGGTGATTCCGAAGATAAAGCAGTATTGATTCAGGAAAAGACTGCACAGTACGAAAGTCTTCAGTCCAGTGCTTTAAGTGCGGCAAGAAGAGGTTATGTGGATGATATTATTGAACCGGATGCTACAAGAAAACGTCTGATTGCAGCATTTGAAATGTTATTTACAAAAAGAGAGGATCGTCCAGCGAAAAAACACGGAACGGTTTAGGATGGAGGTAGGAAAATGAAGCGATTTTTACTTATATTAAGTATGATTACCTGCCTGTGCCTGATGGCAGCCTGTGGAACAGATCAGACTGACGAGACCGCTTCTGGTACGGCAGATACTGCACAGTATCAGACTTATGCTGAGCAGCTCCTGACCCAGATTGTGGAAATGGATGATGCAACAATTGACAGTTATCTTCTGGGCGGACAGCTTCCGGATGGGCTGGCATCAGCTCTTACTTCCTGGAAATCCATCCGCGAAGAATTAGGAGCATTTGAGTCCATTACCAAGACAGTGGTAACCATGGATGATGGAACAGCAAACATTGTAATTGATGTGAAATTTGCAAAACGTGAAGGAATCTACACCATGGCTGTCGATCAGGAAGGAAATGTGACCAGTGCTTCCTTTGACAAAGTATATACAACAGCTGAAATTTTCAAAAAAGCTGCCCTTAATACGATGATGGGTATGGGAACCGTATTTGCAGTGCTGATTTTTATTTCCTTTATCATCAGCCTTTTCAAATACATCCCGGATGTACAGGCGAAGTTTGCGAAAAAATCACAACAGGCTGTACAGGTAGAAGAAAGTCAGCCGGCTGCAAATGTTCAGCCACAGACAGCAGATGACAGTGATCTGATGAGTGACGGTGAACTGGTAGCTGTCATTACAGCGGCAGTCTGTGCAGCAATGGCAGGTGAAGGTAATGCTGTATCAAAAGATGGCCTTGTGGTCAGATCAATTAGAAGATCCAGAAAATAATAGGATTCAGGAGGAATAATAGAATGAAAACATATAAAATTACGGTTAACGGAACCGCTTATGATGTAGTAGTAGAAGAAGTGGCAAATGATGGTGCACCGGCACCGGCTCCTGTTAAGGCAGCAGCACCGGCACCAGCTCCTGTGAAAAAAGCAGCAGCACCGGCTGGAGCAGCAGGTGCAGTAAAAGTAACAGCACCAATGCCTGGTAAAATTCTTTCCGTAAAAGCAGCAGCAGGCACAGCAGTGAAAAAAGGTGATGTTGTGATGATTCTGGAAGCAATGAAAATGGAAAACGAAATTGTTGCTCCACAGGACGGAACAATTGCAAGCATTAACACATCTGAAGGTGCTTCCGTTGAAGCCGGGGATGTACTGGCTACCATGAACTAGGCAACGACCCGACAAAATGGAGGTTTGAGATATGGATTATGTGATTAATACAATGACTAATCTTGCTCAGCAGACCGGATTTGCATTTTTAAAGCCAGGCAATATGATTATGATTGTCGTTGCTCTGATTTTCCTTTATCTTGCAATTGCAAAAGGATATGAGCCGCTTTTGTTAGTACCGATTTCTTTCGGTATGCTGCTTGTAAATATGTATCCGGATATTATGAGTGATACTGGTCTTTTACATTATTTTTACTTACTGGATGAATGGAGTATCCTGCCGTCCCTGATTTTCATGGGTGTAGGAGCTATGACGGACTTTGGTCCTCTGATTGCCAACCCGGCCAGTTTCCTGTTGGGAGCGGCAGCACAGTTTGGTATCTTTACAGCCTATATCCTGGCAATGGTAATGGGCTTTAATGACAAGGCAGCAGCAGCAATCTCCATCATTGGAGGTGCTGACGGTCCTACATCAATCTTCCTTGCTGGTAAGCTTGGACAGACCGGTCTGATGGGTCCAATCGCAGTGGCAGCTTATTCTTACATGTCACTGGTACCGATTATTCAGCCGCCGATTATGAAACTTTTCACAACAGAAAAAGAAAGAAAAATCAAGATGGCACAGCTTCGTCCTGTTTCCAAGCTGGAAAAGATTCTTTTCCCGATTATCGTAACAGTGGTTGTTGTCCTCATTCTTCCGACTACAGCACCACTTGTTGGTATGCTCATGCTTGGTAACTTGTTCCGCGAAAGTGGTGTCGTAAAACAGCTGACTGAGACAGCTTCCAATGCAATGATGTATATCGTTGTTATTTTACTTGGAACATCAGTAGGTGCTACGACAAGTGCGGAAGCATTCCTGACTCTGGATACGATTAAGATTGTTATTCTTGGTCTGGTTGCTTTTGCAGTTGGAACGGCTACAGGTGTTATTTTCGGAAAAATTATGTGTAAAGTAACAGGCGGAAAGGTAAATCCGCTGATCGGTTCTGCAGGTGTATCCGCTGTTCCGATGGCAGCCCGTGTATCTCAGAAGGTTGGAGCTGAGGCAGACCCAACCAACTTCCTTCTGATGCATGCGATGGGACCAAACGTAGCCGGAGTTATTGGTACAGCAGTAGCGGCCGGAACCTTTATGGCTATTTTTGGTGTGTAAATAACGTAAACAAAAAAGAAAAACAGGAGGTCATAGAATGGCAGATCAAATAAAAAAACCGGTTAAAATTACGGAAACTGTGCTGCGTGATGCTCATCAGTCCCTGATTGCGACCAGAATGACCACAGAACAGATGCTTCCAATTATTGAAAAAATGGATAAAGTCGGATATCATTCTGTGGAATGCTGGGGAGGCGCAACATTTGACGCATCACTTCGTTTCCTGAAAGAAGATCCATGGGATCGTCTTAGAAAATTAAGAGATGGATTCAAAAA
>JAEDGE010000024.1 GCA_016297675.1 Oscillospiraceae bacterium | reverse complement strand
GTCATATCCAGCGGATAGCCGTTTTTCTCTTCCATAATGGGTTTCAGCTGTTCCAAGATTTCTGTAAACTCCGACCATGTCCAAGGCTCTCCGGCTTCTGGAACGGTAACACCTGCCTCCTGCAAAATCGCTTTATTATAATACAGTCCCACACTCGATTCCATTGCACCCAATGCATAAAGTTGATCATCATATGTCCCCTGCTCCAGAATGGAGTCCAAATAAGCACTGCGTTCCTCCTCTGTCAACTCCGCCAAAGGCTGAATGATACCATTTGCCGCATAGGCTGCAACGTTTGGACCATCTACGGTAATTACATCCGGCAGATCTCCAGACATAACAGAGGCGTTAATTTTATCGGAATATCCGCCACCGCTGTCGTTCCGAGGAATAAATTCCACATCTGCAAAATAAGTACCATTAAACGTCTCATTGAATCGTTCCACGGATTCTTTGTAAGCCTGTCCTTCTGGTGTTTCCTCGATGGTATGCACCCACATACTGATATAAGTTTCTCCGGAATCGTATCCCGCCACATCGCCGGGCTGCACGTTTTTTTGCCCACAGCCAGTCATGCTTCCCGCAAGCAGCAGTGATGCAATTCCCACTGACACTGCTTTTTTCATAGACTTGCTCCTTTCATAAATAAATTGTGACTCTCGTTCGTAACCGGTTAAGTAACCGGTTACTTTGTGCTTTTAGTATACGACATTTTTCCTCTGCTGTCAACCCCTTTTTGCAATTTTCGTTAGAACTGTAGAAAATCAGCTTTCAACTTTGTGCACCTTTCACATAACCGGTAAAGTTACCGGTTACTTTTTGTGAGAAAATCCTCTTGAAATTTTTTTGTAATTGTGATATGATAGAAAAAAGAAGGTGTTTCTATGAAAAAAAAAGCTGTTACATTTCAAGACATTGCGGATTACACGGGATTTTCCAAGACGACCATTTCCCGTTATTTTAACAATCCCGATTCCCTTACACTGGAAAATCAACAAATTATTGCAGATGCACTAACTGCACTGGATTACAAGGAAAACAAAGTCGCACGAATTCTGGCAAGCGGCAAAACGGAATATGTCGGTATCATTGTCCCGAATCTCTACCTACACTACTACTCCGAAATGCTGAACCAACTGCTTTCTACATATGAGAAATTTGGATACAAGTTTCTTGTGTTCGTAGGAAACGATAAAAAAGACGTGGAGAGAAAATACATTTCTGAGCTGTTGGCATATCAGATCGAAGGCATGATCATTCTGAGTCATACCATCTCTTCAGAAGAACTGGCAGCATATCACATTCCCATCGTCACCATTGAACGAGAAGATCAATATGTTTGCAGTGTCAATACAGACAACTATATGGGCGGTGTGCAAGCGGCAAGCCTCCTGTCCAAAACGAATTGCGATATTCTGATTCATATTAACTCCAAGATCTCGCCGGAAATTCCTGCTTATGGTAGAATCAAAGGATTTCAGGATATTTGTGAAGAAAAGCATTTTCCATATGAAATGATCCTCACGGAGTTGGGAAATTCCTATGAGGAAACCACAGAAAAAATCGCAGAAATTTTTCAAATAATCGAAGAAAAATATCCTAATAAAAGAAAAGGAATTTTTATTTCCAATGATACCCATGCCAATATTCTTTTAAATATGATTATCCGGAAATATGGAAAACTGCCGGAAACATATAAAATCGTGGGATTTGACAACTCCTCCATTGCTTCTGAGGCGGTAGTTCCCATCAGCACTGTCGGGCAGCAAATGACTGTCATAGCACAGGAGGCAATGGAACTGCTGGTTATGCAGATGAATGAAAGAAAAAAACGCAGGCCAACCCCCTTGAAAGAACCGATTCATAAAGTTGTCACTCCAATTTTATTTCGTAGAGAAACTACAAAGATAGAATAAATCATGTTAAAATTGAAAAATAATATGCTTAAAAATAAAAAATCGCCACAGTGAACAAAATATCACTGTGGCGATTTTCATTTTACAATTGCCAGAAAAGTGTGTGCTTCCGGCTTTTTTGAATCCGATTCTGGTTTACACAAAATCAAAGAGCAACAGAACCGGAGGTTCCATTGACAACATAATACAACATGCCATCTTCCGGCTTTGCATAAAGCTGAATGTCCTTGGCATCCTTCTTCTGTCCGCCGGTGAGTTCCATCCATGCGGAAACTGCCAATTCTTCCATCTCCGTAATGGTCAGTTCTTTCCCAGCAAACTGCAAGGTAAATACTACCTTTTTCCGAGTAACGGTTCTCTTGGCTGGTGCGGCAACAGTTGCCTCTGTTGTTACAGCAGTTTCTTTCTTCGATCTTGCCATTTTGCAAATACTCCCTTCCAGTGTAAATAGTTTTCGTTACTTCTGGTTAACAGCATCTTTCAGCGTCTTGCTTGCCTTAAAAACAGGGGCTTTGGATGCTGGAACGGTCATCGGTTCATGCGTGTGCGGATTCTTACAAACTTTCTCATTCCGCTGCCGTACTTCAAAAGAACCAAACTTAGAAATCGTCACTTTTTCTTCTGCAACGAGTGCTTCAGAAAGTACTTCAAATACAGTGTTAACTGCCAGTTCGGCATCTTTCTTTGTACAATTCAGCTTTTCCTGCACAGCCTGAATCAATTCTGTCTTTGTCATATTGTAAATCCTCCATAAATCGTTATCTATACGCATTATAGCGGATTCAAAAGGATTTGTCAAGAACTCTTTGCAAAAATGACAATTATACAGAAGATTCGCTGATTTTTGACGCATTTTTTATGAAAAAATACGCATAAATGCTGCATTTACCGGACAATCAACCGGTTGCCATCATAGTCCACCTGCAAGGTGGTATTTGGTGCAATATCCTCTGCAATGATTTTTCTTGCCAACAGCGTTTCCACTTTCTGCTGAATCCAACGCTTTAACGGACGAGCACCATAATTGACATCATACCCATTCGAGATGATATAATCTTTTGCGGCATCGGTCACTGTCAGGGACAATTGTTTTTCCTCCAGCCGCTTCCGCAGATTGTTCAGCATCAGGTCTACGATCTGATAAATTTCTGTCTTCATCAAAGGCTTATAGAAAACGATTTCATCCAGACGGTTCAGGAATTCCGGACGGAACGACTGTTTCAGCAACTGATCCACTTTCTGACGAGCGTCTTCCGAAATCTCTCCATTTGCATTGATGCCATCCAGAATATACGGAGAACCCAAGTTAGAAGTCAGAATGATAATGGTATTCTTGAAGTCCACGGTTCTGCCCTGTGAGTCTGTAATTCTGCCATCATCCAAAACCT
This sequence comes from Oscillospiraceae bacterium, assembly GCA_016297675.1. GTDB lineage: Bacteria > Bacillota > Clostridia > Oscillospirales > Ruminococcaceae > Ruminococcus_C. The sequence continues at coordinate 15,201 of JAEDGE010000024.1, read as the reverse complement.
GCAACAAAATATTGAAGACATCCGGATGTGCCTTTTCAATTTCATCCAACAACACGACAGCATATGGCTTTCTCCGAACCGCTTCTGTCAGCTGACCGCCTTCCTCATATCCAACATATCCGGGAGGTGCTCCAATCAGACGGCTCACGCTGAACTTCTCCATATACTCACTCATATCAATTCGGACAATGTTATTCTCATCATCGAACAGTGCCTCTGCCAGTGCCTTTGCCAGCTCCGTTTTGCCAACACCAGTTGGCCCTAAAAACAGGAATGAACCAAGCGGTCGATTCGGATCCTGAATTCCAGCACGAGAACGCAAAATGGCATCGCTGACTTTTTCTACCGCTTCGTCCTGTCCAATGACACGACGGTGCAGAATATCTTCCATATGCAACAGTTTTTCCCGTTCGCCCTCCATCAGACGAGCAACTGGAATGCCAGTCCAACGGCAGATAATTCTTGCAATCTCCTCTTCGGTGACCTTATCCCGCAACAAGCTGTCATTCTTTTCCTTGGCTGCCTCTGCCTTTTCTTCCTCTGCCTCTAACTCCTTCTTCAGTGCTGGCAATTTGCCGTATTTGAGTTCTGCTGCTTTATTCAGGTCATATTCCCGTTCGGCTTTTGCAATCTCTGCATTGACCTGTTCCAATTCCTCCCGCAGTTTCTGCACTTTGGAGATATTCGCTTTCTCATTCTCCCACTGTGCTTTCATAGCATGGAACTGTTCCCGCATTTGTGCAAGCTCCTGCTGCACCTCTGCCAGATGTGCCTGTGACAGCTTATCCTCTTCTTTTTTCAAAGCTGCCTCTTCAATCTCATGCTGCATGATTTTCCGCTGGATTTCATCCATCTCTGTCGGCATAGAGTTCATCTCTGTCCGAATCAAAGCACACGCTTCATCAATTAAGTCAATTGCTTTATCTGGCAGGAATCGGTCTGTGATATAACGGTCAGAAAGTGTTGCAGCTGCAATCAGTGCCTGATCCTGAATCTTGACCCCGTGGAATACCTCATACCGTTCTTTCAAGCCACGCAGAATCGAAATGGTATCCTCTACCGTTGGTTCATTGACCATAACCGGCTGGAATCGCCGTTCCAGTGCGGCATCTTTCTCAATATACTGTCGATATTCATTCAAGGTCGTTGCACCAATACAGTGCAGTTCCCCTCTTGCCAGCATCGGCTTTAACAGGTTGCCGGCATCCATTGCCCCGTCTGTTTTACCAGCTCCGACAATGGTGTGCAACTCGTCAATAAAGAGAATAATTTTTCCTTCGCTCTTCTTGATTTCGTTCAGGACGGCTTTCAACCGCTCTTCAAATTCGCCCCGATACTTTGCACCGGCAACCAATGCCCCCAAATCCAGAGAAAACAGTTTCCGGTCTTTCAGATTGTCCGGCACATCGCCCCGCACAATTCGCAACGCCAAGCCTTCTGCAATTGCAGTTTTTCCGACACCCGGTTCCCCGATCAGAACCGGATTATTTTTCGTTTTACGGGACAGAATCCGGATGACATTCCGGATTTCGCTGTCTCTGCCGATGACAGGATCCAGTTTATTGTTACGGGCAAGTTCTACCAAATCCTGCCCGTACTTAGTCAGAACATCGTAAGTTTCCTCCGGATTTTGTCCGGTGACCTGTTGGTTGCCCCGCACAGACATTAGAACATTCAAAAAGTCTGATTTTTTCAGTCCCCACTTCTGAAACAGCTTCTTTAAATCTGCATTCGCATGGTCAAGCAAACTGAGCATAATATGCTCTACCGACACATAAGAATCCCGCATTTTCTCAGCCTGCTTCTCTGCATCGGTCAGAACCGTATCCACATCCTGTGCGACATAGACGGAATCGGCTTTTCTGCCGCTGCCTGTGACTGCCGGCAACTGGTCAATCTGCCGTTCCAAATCCTGTACAGCTGTCTCTACAGAAAGTCCCATCTTCTGGAACAACTGCGGAATCAAACCGGATTCCTGCTGCAACAAAGCACACAGCAAATGAACCTGCTGAATCATTTGATTCTGATGGGAAATTGCCAAATCATTTGCACGCTGGATCGCTTCCAGTGATTTTTCTGTCAACTTTTGTGCATTCATAATTGCTCCTCCTTTCAGGCTGCTGTCCATCCATCTGACCGCAGCCAACGCAACACGACACATTTTCTGCCTGTTATCTTTTGATACCGTAACGCAGCTCAAACTGCTACCGCATTCTTCTCTGTTTTCCTACCTAAATAAATGACTTCCCCTGCTCTGCTTGCATTTGCAGATAAGCTTGCTGCAAGGTCTCTCGCAGCTGCTCTGTCGGCATTTGCTGCTGCAATCCGGCAAAATATTGTTTGATGAGTCCATCAAACTGCCGGATATACTGGCTGATGGCATCTGCAACCTGCTCCTCAGTCTGTAAATTTCCCTGAAGCAGACGGCGAACAAATCCATTCTCCGTCAACGTATACATTTCCGGAACAGACTGATATGGCGGATTCGTTTGCAGTTCCAGACCAATCCAGAACTGGAAAAATTGTTGCATACTATACAGCAACGTTTGATTCTGTGTCCGGCAGGAAATTTTCAGCCAGCCAATCGTATTTTCCGATGGCATCCGCAGCAACTCTACCCGATACCGTATGGTCGGACGATATTTGTACTGTAATGCACTGTGCAGAGAAAGCATGGCATCCGAAGCCTGCATCTGTACTCGAAACAACGTCTGCATCTGATGTTCAATCATCGAAAAAATAGATGCCATCTGCTTCTCCGGCGTATTACAGGAAAAATAATCTGCCAGAATCTGATTCATCATATTGGAACGACTGGTACCTTTTTGTGCTGCCAACCGATCCACTTCCTTCACCACGGTATCTGTCAGAATAATGCTGTATGTGTGTTTTTCCATAAACTCACCTGCCTTCTGTAATTATTATTATACCACATTTGCAGAACTTGTCAAGCAATTTATATAAATTTATTGTCGATTTTTGTTTTTTTAAGAAAAGAAAGAAGAAAACCGACTTTACAAAAGTACTTTTTCTGTAAAGCCGGTTTTTCCATCATTTTTTCTTTTTTATTTTTGGCAGAGTACAGACAATATCCTATATTTCCTTTGTAAACAAAAGATAAGAATTAGGCGGAAAATACAGTGTCATAGTCAAAATTTGCTGCTGATAGTCTGCCTGAATCTGACCACCCATCTGTTCTGTCAAATGTTTGGCAATCGAAAGCCCCAATCCCGTTGATTTTTCTGCTGTTTCCACTGTATAGAAACGTTCAAACAGGTTCTCCACCTGAATGGTATCCAGTTTTGCAGCGTGATTAGAAAAGGTGATTCTCCCGTCTTCTGTCAAAGTGACCTTTAGATCACCATCACTGTAGCGAATCGCATTTTGCAAAATATTAGAAAAGATACGTTGTAACGATGCCGCATTCAACAGACGATGCACAGGTGCTTCACAAATCTGAATTTCAGGATGCAGATTTGCCTTACAAATGGCTGCATAGAAATTGGAAAATGTCATTTCCAATGCGTGATTTAAAATCACATCCTCCTGCACAACATCCGGTGACTCCGAAATGGCGACAGAATATTGCAGCATTTCTTCCGTCATCTGCCGAATAACTTGCGTGCGTTCGTTGATAATTGCCAAATAATTCTGAGCAGACTGACTCATTTTCTCTTGTTGGAGTAAATCCAGATAGCCGCAAATAGCAGTCAGCGGTGTTCGTAAGTCGTGCGAAATATTCGTAACAGCATTTTTTAATGCCTGGTCGCCCTGCTGGCAACGCAGACGCTCCTGCCGCAGAGCAGACAACTGTGCATTGAGTGTCGATGCCAGCTGACACATTGCCTTGTCTCCAGTGGATACTGTCAGCAGAACATTGCTGTCTGCGTGCAGCTGTTCTGAAAATTGTTCTGTGATTTCCTTTGCAGCCTTCCGCAGCAATCGGATTTTCATCAGCGACAAAATCAAACAAATGCCGCAAATTCCACACAGGCATATCCAAAAAAGTGCCAATCTGCTCACCTACTTTTTATTTCAAATCCTTCCTACGAAATGCGATGATTCCTGTACCAGTTGATACAAGGAGTAGTAATCCGGCGTACCCCGCCATTTGACCAGCGTGATCGGATTCATGCATGGCAACCTGATAGAGCTGGGAAGATGGTAGAAAATCGTTCAGGAAACTATAGACCTGTCGCTTTGTACCTGTTAAGTAATTTGGATTCTTCTCCCGTTCCTGTTCTTCTATTACTTCTCCGGTTTCTTCATTGATGTAGCTGTACGCCTCATAATATTCCGGTGCCTCCAGCTTCTGCTGAATGGTTAGTGTTGCAAACAGCAAAATAATGCTCAGAATCAATATTGTAACAGAAGAAGCAGCCTTACTTTGTATCAACATGGCAAGCAGCACAAACAATGCTGTCAAAGCCAGAAAAGAAAGCAATTCCAGCAAGGTAAACTGTAAAATCTCTTTTGCAGACATTTCCACCGTCAGAAACAGTTTTCCCAAAATCCATGCAGTTGCAATATGAGAAAGAAAAACGATTCCATTGGCAGCAGAACAAACAAGCAGATTGGAAAGGTAAATTGCTGGTCGTCTGTGTCCAATGATCAGTTTATTGCGAATGGTACCATCTGAATATTCTGTTCCAACAAAGATGCCCACCAGTACTGCCGCTGCAAATAACAAATACAAAGCACCCACAAACAGCAATCCGTCTGCACTGGAATATTCTATGCTCAGTTTTGCATATTCCTCTGGATTTTTTTGAATATCCATATACCGCATAAAAATCATAAAACCACTCATTCCGACAGAAAACAATATACACAGACGAAAGATGCCACTCTTCCACAAGCGAGAGAAATTCGCACGCAGTAATTGATTCATGTTCTGTCACCTCCCACTAAATTCATGAAGTAGCTTTCCAAGCTTTCCTCTCGCTCATTCATAGTGAGCACCTCACAATGTTCTGCATTCAGAGCATTCACCAGCTTGGTAACAGAAACTTTTGCAAAAATATCCGCTGTCGTATCATCCAAAATGCTATATTCCAACTGCATGGCATCTAACACCCGTGCCAACGCCTTGATGTCAGAAACCGTCACACGCACACACTTTCGGCATGATTGCTCCAGTTCAGTGGCACTGATTTCCTTTACGATTCTGCCACGGTCAATAAACCCATAGTGCGTTGCCAGACGGGAAAGCTCGTCTAAGATATGGCTGGAAATCAGAACCGTGATCTGCTGTTCCCGATTCAGTTTTAGAATCAACTCTCGTATCTCCACAATGCCTTGCGGATCTAAGCCATTGATTGGCTCATCCAGTACCAGAAAATCCGGATTGCCTGCGAGTGCCACGGCAATCCCAAGCCGCTGCCGCATACCAAGAGAAAAGTTTTTCGCTTTCTTTTTTCCGGTATGCGAAAGCCCTACCAACTCCAGCAATTTTGGAATGCTGTCAAAAGACGGCTGTCCCAGAATGCGGTACTGTTCTCTCAAATTTTCCTCTGCGGTCATGCTCAGATAGATAGACGGCGTTTCCACCACTGCACCCATTCTTCTGCGGGAACGACTGATATCATGGGCAGTATTCTTTCTCCCATATAGCGTATACTCGCCAGATGTCGCTGGCTGTAACCCAGTAATCAGACGAATTAACGTCGTTTTCCCTGCTCCGTTTCTGCCCACAAAGCCATAAATGGAACCTTTCGGTACATGCATGGTTAAATTATGCAGAGCCTGAAAGTTCCGATACTGCTTGCACAGGGCGTTTGTCTGTAACACATACTCCATGTTGTAAGACCTCCTTTATTTGATACCATTAGGATACCGCAAAAGGGTTTAGAAACCAGTAAAGAAAACCGTTTAGATTTGGTTAAGATTCTCGTAGTTTAAAACCAATGCCCCACACCGCTTCGATATAATCGATACCGGTTACTGCCCGTAGTTTTCGACGCAAATTACTGATATGCACCTTCAGCGAACTTTCCACGCAATCTGGTGTTTCCAGACTGATGCGTTCCAACAGTGTGGATTTTGGAAGCACCTGTCCCACATGCTGCATTAGCAGCTTGAGAATGGCAAACTCCGTTTTGGTCAGGTGTACGGTTGTACCAGAAACTTGTACAAGATGCTGATCAAGATCCATTACGATGTCTGCAAAGGTGAGAAGGTGTGTTTGCACCGTCTCTTGTCTGCGAAGCTGCACCACAATTCTTGCCAGTAATTCTTCTGTATCGAATGGTTTGGTGAGATAATCCGCCGCTCCGCCAAGCAGAAGCTGCACTTTATCCTGCACACTGGCTTTTGCACTCATCACAATCACTGGAATGCCTTGTATCTGCGACAGGACTTCTTCTCCGGACAGTCCCGGCATCATCAAATCCAATAGAATCAAATCCGGCTTGCACTGAGATAACAGGTAAATAGCCTCTGTACCAGAGTAGGCACGTACCACATGATATGGCACCCGTTCTAATAAATCCGTTAAAAGATTTCCAATGGATACATCATCATCAATTATAGCAATGGTTTTCATCCAATTCTCCTTGTTTTGTTATTTTTATCTATTTGATATATATTGTTATTTTTTTCAAACTACTCAGCAAATACAGGTATCATTGCTTCCGCAGCAAATATTGTTGCAGCGTCACAAGATCTGTCAATGCGTAGTTTTCCTCTTTCTCCAACACTGCCCGTTTCATCAGCATCAAATCTACAATATTCCATATTCCGTTTCCGTCCAAATCATAATCCAGTACAGCTGGCTCTTCCGGTGCTTCGTAACCGTAGCACGCCAGTTCATTCAAATCGCCGCCCTGCTTTACAATTTTCAGACAATCTGTTGCTGGTGTTTCTGCAACCAACTCAATACTTCTGCTCATATAAGAACCCAGATTGTTTGACCATAGCAATGCATCTGTATGGGCATCATAGACGGAAATATTTCCAACTCCATAGGTGTCATAGACTGCAAAGCCTGTAAAACAAATCGGATGTTCAAAAGTTGCATAGCAAGTGATATTGGATTGTGTGACATTCGTCTCCGGTAATGTTAAATCAGCAGTATCTCCGTAAAGCAGTTCTGGCATGGTTTCCTGCTCATCAAACATCCGATAAAATTGATTCAGTGTTGTATCTGTTGGTGCACTTTCCAATGTGCAAATCTCGCTGCTCTGATCCTGCGTCAGGCAGAGAGAAGATGGTGTCATACGAAATGCCTTGCCATTTACAATCGTCTGCTGTGTGCCGGAAAGTGTCACATAGACCGGTGTTTCCGTAACTGTCAGAGAAACACTGCCATTTTGGATGTTCAGAGCCGTGGTCGTACCCTCTGCATAAACGGAAGGTTCTGTCAGATAGGCATATTTTGCTCCATCAACAGAAAGCGAATAATCTGAAATCTGCTTTTGGCTGCTGGTCGGTGACCACAGGCATAAAATTCGGTCACCAGTCGTTCTGTCCTGAAATGCATAGCAGTTCACCTCTTCACTGGAACAGTCTTCTACAAAATCTGCATTTTGAAGCGTGTTCGTCATACAAGAAAGTGCATACCATGCAGGCTTTTTACTCCAACTGCCCTTCTGCGTTACCAGACCAGAATCATAATAGACACCCTCGCCCTCGTCCCGCAGCTGGAACTTTGTGATAAAGTCCACATCCTCTGCAATGGCAATCAAGTTTGTCCTTACCACTCTCTGTGCATAGGCAAGCTGATACGCTTCGTTGTCATGATTGTCCACACCTTCTATTGCCTGATCGGACATGGGAATTTCGTATTCGGAAATCCAAAGTTCCGTATTCGGGGCATTCTCTGCAATCCAATCTTTCAGTTTTTGAATCTGCTGCCGAAACTGACTGTCCTCTGGATTATAGGTGTCTGGACTGATATGCACATTGATGATGTCCACTGCAAATTTTCCGTCTGTCCGGTTGTAATCAAACCACGTCTTCATCTGATTCAAATAGGAAATCATACCACTGTTGCCCACTAAGCCGCCCATTGCCAGTTTGAAATTGGGGTCAGCCTGTTTGACACCGGCATTGGGAATCGTTCCCTCATGTCCGTCATAATCCGCAGAACACATGGCTGCAAGCTCATAAGGCGTGAAATAGTTATCCTTGCCGCTCCAGTTCTTGTTTGGCTCATTGCTGTTCTCCAAAGCGGTCAGCAGTCCCATACCAACCTTTTCTTCCTGTCCATCTGCCAAATTGAGCGTGCTGTGATCTATATCCTGATTGCTGCCGTAACGAGCTGCTACTTGATACATCGTCTGTGCGTGAAGTGCATAACTGTTTGGATCCAATGTATCGGCTCCATCTGCCACCGGAATCTCTGGAACAGAACTGCCGTTCGTGCGAATAACAGCACTGCCACCCTGAAAACACGGAATGATGGTAATACCATTCTGTTTCATCGCTGTATAATACGCATCCATATCACCCCATGTGCCCTGTGTAAATTTTGTTTTTCCGTTTTCATCCAACAGCCAAGAGAAATTATGGTATTCTCTCACTGTGCCACCTGCCATAATTGCTGTCATCGGGTCATCAATAAACGCATTAAAACCCACACTGCCGCCGGCTGTCAGATCACTGGATATGGCAGAATTGGGTTTTGCTGCTGTCTTGGCGGTCTGTGTCTCTGTCAAATCAGAATCATAATAACCGTAAATCGCCAATTCACTGACACCACTGTCCTGATAATTAGAGGAGAAATGCAGATAGCGAGTGGCTCTCGGCTGTTCAAAGGAAACAGAACGCCAGCACTGATACCCATCCATACAAACGGTTGTCAGAGTGTTCCAGCTGAATGGCTCGCCGTCTGAAATCGTCCATGTCGGTGTCCCATTGACATCCAAAAAACAAATGCCAGTAATCACATAGTTTGCACCAAAGTCCACAGTAAAGGCTGCTTCTCCATATTCTGCCTGCATACTGGGCTGCCAGCTTGTCCGATTGGTTTCATCCCAGAGGGATTTGTCTACATTTGTATTCTCTGGCGATGCCGGAATTTTATCCTGATCATCAAAGAGTACAGAGCATTCCCGCAGATACGACGCACCATAGTGGGCGATATTCTCATCCCATATTGTAAACTGCTGCATATCCAGCGGAGCAGATTCTGCGGCTTCTGTGGAAACGGGAAATGCTGCACCCAGTGCAGTCAGCATTGTACCTGTCAATAAGATAGAAATGCATTTTTTCATCTTAGATAACCTCATCTTTCTGTATCCATTTTATTTCCACGTACAGTGGAAAAATATGAAATCTGTTTCTCTCTCATTATAGCAAATCCATAAAATTCTGTCAAGTTTTATGCCTGTTTTTGATAAAAAAGACGAAAATAGAGAAAAAGAAAGCTTGTCTGCATTTCTCAGACAAGCTTTCAACAAAGCAAATATGATTGATACCATTTCTCCCATCAGGCTGGGAAAATAACTTTTCTGTATGTGTCAAACCGTACCCACTTGGCAAAGAATGCAGTCTGCTCCGATTCTCTGACTGCTTCATATTCTTTCAGGAATTGCTGCACGTCTTCATTCGACTGTGCCAGCACTGCAAAGCCTCTGCCGTTGATGACTGGTACATTGTCATAAACATAATCAGCTGCTGGCAAAATAGCGGTGATTCGTTTTTCCCGTACCTTTATGGCAACGTTGTCCCGCAGAACGATAATATCAAAATGATCTGGATACTGATAGCTTTCCCCACTGACTGGAATCTCATCCCCTACCGTGTATGTCCGGTTCACCGGCTGATATTTCAGCACGTTCAAGCTGCTGGTGTCATAGTAGAATTCCTCGAAAATATCGCCCCTTGCAGTCAAATCGCCCAACCGGAACGATGCCTTTTCTGCACCAGTAGCAACCTTTTCGCTCACCGCTTCTACCACACCACACGCCGATGTCATATTGGTCACACGGTCAATCAGAATCAATTCACCCAGCGTCTTGTGCTTGGAAAACAAATCGACTACAATCCCCTCTGTCAGCAACAGCTCACAGACTGCAATTTCATTTTTATGTAAGGTGTCCGCTGCAATATGTTCTCCTGTATTGACATCAATGGCATACTGAATATGGGTCAGAATCCCCGGAATCATCTTTGTCCCCAACTTGACAAAATAGTCTTTCCCAATTTGCAGAACTTCATCGTCCATCCACAGCAGTGAAACGGTCAACTTCTTATAAACGCCAATTTCCGCATTTTTAACCAGAACACAGCCACGGGAAACATCCACTTCTCTATCCAGTGTAATCGTCACCGGCTGTCCCTGTGAAGCGGTCTGCGTCTCCTGATCCGTCAGGAGAATGCCCTTGACGGTTGCAGTTTCGTTGCTCGGCAGGGTTGTGATGGCATCGCCCACAGAAATGCTGCCGGATTCAATCTGTCCTTGAAACCCACGGAAAGTATGATCCGGACGGCATACCCGCTGTACCGGCATATAAAATCCTTCTTCCGTATCAGAAGCGATCTCTACCGTTTCCAGATATTCCAACAGCGGCTTTCCGGTATACCACGGAATATTTTCAGAATGCGTTGTCACATTGTCGCCCTCTGTGGCTGACAGTGGAATGATAGTAATATTGTCGAGTGCCAGTTCCTGCTGAAGGGCAGCAATCTGTGCTGTAATCTCCTGAAAGCGTGCTTCGCTGTAGCCCACCAAATCCATCTTGTTTACAGCAAACACAAAATACCGAATGCCCATCAGCTTGCAGATTCTTGCATGGCGTCTGGTCTGCACCAGAACACCCTGTGAAGCATCAATCAGAATAACGGCTAAATCTGCAAAAGAGGCACCGACCGCCATGTTACGTGTATATTCCTCATGTCCTGGCGTATCTGCTACAATGAAGCTGCGATTATCTGTTGTGAAGTACCGATAAGCAACGTCAATTGTAATGCCCTGCTCCCGTTCTGCCATCAGACCATCCAGCAACAACGAATAGTCAATTTTGCCGCTGCGGCTGCCGACTTTGCTGTCCAGCTCCAATGCCTTTTCCTGATCTGCATACAACAGCTTGGCATCATAGAGAATGTGTCCGATCAACGTGGATTTTCCATCGTCCACACTGCCGCAAGTGATAAATTTCAATAAACCTTTCATTAAAAATATCCCTCCCGCTTTCTACGTTCCATGCTGCCGGCTGCCTCGTTGTCAATGACTCTGGAGGTTCGTTCGGAAGATACAGAGCTCAATGTTTCATCAATGATTTCATCCAGCGTCTTTGCTGTGGACTCAATTCCGCCTGTCAACGGATAGCAGCCCAATGTCCGGAATCGTACCGATTTCATCTGTGGCACTTCTCCCTCTCGCAATGGGAACCGGTCATCATCTACCATAATTAAATTGCCGTCCCGTTCTACCACCGGACGTTCTGCTGCAAAATACAGCGGCACAATCTCAATGTGTTCCCGTTTGATATACTGCCAGATATCTTTTTCCGTCCAGTTGGAAATCGGAAATACTCGAATGCTTTCTCCCTTTTGAATCTTGGTATTATAAAGCTTCCACATTTCCGGCCGCTGATTCTTTGGATCCCATGCCTGTGCTGCATTTCGGAAGGAGAAAATCCGTTCTTTTGCACGGGATTTCTCTTCATCTCGTCTGCCACCGCCAAAGGCTGCGGTAAACCCATACTTCGCCAACGCCTGCTTTAATGCCTGTGTTTTCATAATATCGGTATAAGCAGAACCGTGGTCAAACGGGTTAATGCCCTGCTTTACCCCGTCCTGATTGATATATTCCAGCATTTCAATGCCCTTTTCCTTTGCAATCCGGTCACGAAATGCAATCATTTCTCGGAATTTCCATGTTGTATTGACATGGAGAAACGGAAACGGCGGCTTCTCCGGATAAAATGCCTTCAAAGCCAGATGCAGCATGACCGAACTGTCTTTGCCGATGGAATACAGCATGACAGGTTTTTCACACTCCGCTGCAACTTCTCGGATAATATAAATCGCTTCTGCCTCTAAAGCATCCAGATGCGAAAATTCGCTCATCGGTTTTCCCTCCTAATATTGATTGGATTCTTTTTGATTTACCTGAATTTCCGAAACAGTACCGTCTGTCCACTCCACAATCCAGCGTAGAATATCGCCCTCTTTTTCAGTATGTACCAAACTGCCCATACCGCCCATATCCGCTCCCAGATAAAACCGGATAGCATGGACTGGACATTCTTTTAAGCAAGAGGTACAGCCCCAGCAATCTTTTGGATATTTGATATAAGCCTTATGGTCAGCGTTTATTTTAATCAGTGTACCCGGGCAAACATCGTGACATCTGCCGCAACCGATACAAACGTTTTGGTTAATGGCAATGCTCATAGGTCTGCCCCCCTTCTACCAAATCTCTCAGAATGATTTTCAGTTCGCCGTTTTCTAATTTCGAGTTGACGTATTTTCTCCAGTGTACATCGTCTTTTTCCGGATAATCCAAATTTTCCGCAAAGCTGTGCCAACGAGTTTCCTGCCGGGCTTTTAAGTGGGCAATGACACTGCGGCAGACAACCAGCCGCTCCCGCAACTCATAAATATACATGAGTTCCTGAAAATCAGAAGCATATAGCTGTTCGGACAGTTGCATCAACTGCACAATTTTTTCATCTGCAATGGCAAGCTGTTTTTCGTTAAACCGATAATTGGTTTTTATCCCACCAGCATAGGTATCCATCACAGTCTGCATTGCCTCTTCGAGCTGCTCTGTAGGAAAGAATGCACGTTTCTGTGTGAGGAACTGTGTGACTTCTGCGGTATGGCTTTCCACTGCTTCCTCTGTAATGGGTTCTGCCTGATTCTGCCGGAGAAATTCCAGTGCAGAAATCGCAGCAATTTCCCCCTCTGCCAGTGCACCCGTCACATATTTTTGCGGACAACCGCCTGCTACATCCCCAGCAGCAAACAGCCCTTTTACGGTTGTGGCACGGTTGGTATCTACCCAGTAACCACTTGCAGTATGTCCACCGACAATATACGGTTCTGTGCCCTCAATCTCTACATTCTGCTGAGAAGGATTTTTTCCGCTCTCAATCCATTTCAATGTTTGAGATGGTGCCATGTTCAAATATGCTTTCAGCAAAGAGTCATCCTGTTCTGGCGTGATGCCTTCTGTCCGCAGATAGCAGGGACCTCTGCCCGCTACGTTTTCATTGACCGTTCCATATACTCGTTCCGAAGTCGTCAAACCATATTTGGTCTCGTAAACCTCACCGAGGGAATTGATTTGCTTTGCACCCACACCCTGTGCCAGTGTACCAGTCGGTGCAATTGTATCCTTGCATCGCAGTGCAATAAACCGCATTTCAAATGTGGTCATCTCTGCCCCTGCCCGAATGCCCATTGCATAACCAGCACCCGTATTAAACGGCGGATACCACATCTTATGACGAGAAAATCCGGGGTTGTTCGGCTTATACAGACCTGCTGCACCGCCGGTTGCAATCAATACTGCATTCGCTTCGATGACATAAAATGTATCATTCTCAATGCCAATGCCAAATGCACCGCTGATACGGTTGTCCTTCACTGCAAAATCAATGATGTTCACATGATTTAAAACTGTGGTATGCGGTAAGGCTGCAACGGCATCCGCCAGAATCGGCTTGATATTTTCACCGTTGATTTTCAAATTGCGGTCGCCTCTCGTCACATACTTTCCATTCGCATCCTTCAGGAATACCAATCCAAGCTGCTCCAACTTTGCCGTAACGGCATTCAATCGCTCTGCCATAGTCCGCAGCAAATCCTCTCGCACAATGCCGTCTGCATCTTTTTTTGCATAGTTTACATAGTCCTGCGGCACTCTGCCTTCTGTGATATAGGCATTTAAAGCATTGACACCAGCAGCCAGACAACCACTTCGCTTAATATTTGCCTTTTCGCAAATCAGAACAGAAACATCCTCTGCTCGCTCTGCAATTGTCAAAGCTGCATAACAACCAGCCGTACCGCCGCCGATAATCAGAATATCGGTTTGCAATCGTTCTATTTTCATGATATCACCCACTTGTTTCCATGAGATACTGTTCAATGGACTGTACACAGTTTGCACCATCTGCAACAGCTGTCACAACTTGCCGCAATGGTGTCGTTCGCACATCCCCAGCTGCAAAAATGCCGGGCGTTGTAGTAACTCCTGTTTCTCCGGCAATCAGATAACCGCTTGCATCCAGTTCGCAAATTCCTTGCAGAAAACTCGTGTTCGGAATCGAACCAATTGCTACAAAAACACCATTTACTTGCAGGGTGCTGGGTTTTCCGTTCTGTAAAATCTCCAGTCCAGTCACGCGTTCTTCTCCCAATACAGCAGTTGGCACTGCCTGCAAAACCAATTCAATGTTGGCAGTTCGTTTAACCGCTTCCTGTAGGGATTGATTCGCACGAAACGTATCCCGACGATGAATCACATACACTTTTTCTGCAATATGGGAGAGATAGATGGCATCACCCAGAGCGGTATCTCCACCGCCTACCACTGCAACCGTTTTTCCTTTGTAGAATGCACCGTCACACGTTGCACAATAGGAAACACCCGGCAGCGTACTGCCTTTGACATCCAATCGCCGATAAGAAGTACCAACAGCACAGAGAATGCTCCGGCTTTGCAGCGTCTTCCCATCTTTGCAGAAAACAGTAAATGTCTTTCCGTTTTTCTCAATCCGGCTGACTTCGGCATTTTCCAATACCGCTCCCATCTGCTCCGCATGTTCCCGAAACTTTTCCCCAAGGGTATAGCCGTCAATGCCCGGCAGTCCGGGATAATTGTCCACCTGTTCACTCACAGCAATCTGTCCGCTGCCCAGATAATCTTTTTCCAGTACAATCGCTTGTAGTCTTGCACGGTTGGCATAAATAGCAGCGGTCAGCCCTGCTGGACCGCTGCCAATGATGATGATATCATACATAGTTTACTCCTCAATGACGAGTGTTTCCTTCTCTGCTTGGTCTCCCTCGATTTTGAATGAATGCAGCACCGGATGTTCTAATTCCATCAAAGACAGAATCATATAACTTGCCTTACTGTCATAGGCAAGCCGCTTATCTTCTTCAGATGGTCTGGACGGCGATTCCGGATGCGAATGCCAGTTGCCCAACGGCACAAGCCCATTTGCACGCATATCCTTTACAGCTGCCAGCTGTTCTTTCGGGTCAAGGGAAAAATGTTCGTTAGAATGGTCGATATTGGTC
>JAEDGE010000172.1 GCA_016297675.1 Oscillospiraceae bacterium | reverse complement strand
AACGGATATATCTATTTTACAAAGTCCGTGTCAGCTGCCGTGGCTGACGTAGCGGTGACAAGCCCGGAAGCCTGCGTGGTTGACGTCCGGGTGCTATTGCAGGACGGGCAGCAGGCGACAGAAGCAGTGCTGAAAGAAATTGAAGAAGCGTTGAACGCTTCCGACATACGCCCGCTGACAGATGTTGTCACAGTATCAACGCCGGAAAAAGTGCCGTTTGATGTAGATATAACATTTTACATATCGCAACCAAACGCAGCCAGCGCAGCAATAATTGAAGCAGCAGCACGGCAGGCGGTAGAAGATTATATAAAATGGCAGACAAGCAAAATGGGGCGGGATATTAACCCGTCTTACCTAACGGCAAAGCTAATGGAAGCAGGCGTGAAACGTGTTGAAATTAGAAAGCCAGTATACACGGCGGTTGATGAAATCAAGGTTGCTGCCATTGGTTCAAAATCAGTGCTGAACGGAGGTATTGAAAATGTCTGAAACTATCCTTGAAGCAGATTTGACAAAATACCTGCCGGAAGCATTAAAGAAAGACCCTAAAATTTTTGCGCTGGCGCAGGCAGCAGCAGACGGGCTGCTGGAAGCGTCCGGGCTAACTAATAACGTGCTTATATATTCCAGATTTGATGAACTGCCAGAAGAACTGGTGGACATTCTGGCGTATGACCTGCACGTTGACTGGTACGACTACAACTACCCACTGGAAGCAAAACGGGACTTGGTGAAAAACAGCGTAAAAGTGCATAAAAAAATGGGCACAAAATACGCCATTGAAAAAGCGCTGGGCAGCTTGTTTCCAGAAAGTGAAGTTGAAGAATGGTTCCAGTATGAGGGACAACCCGGACATTTTCACATTGTACTTGACGTGACAAACCAGCGCATTGTTGCTGACTATCACGCAATCATTAGAGCAGTAAAGCTATACAAAAGGTTGTCAGCACACATGGACGAACTGACCTATCAAGGAAGCGTGCATGGTGTTATACATACACACGGGGAATGGTTCAAATATACCGTTCCAATGACGGGGCGGCTTAATGCCGGAACATACCCGCAAAGAAACACAAAAGGCGGGCAGGCAGCAGGAACCGTCATTGTAGGAACCGAAGTGGCAGGGTTTATCTTCAAAGCCCCGGCAGCAGGCACAAAGCCGTATAGAAATACAAGATTTGGCAGCCAGACGGCGCAAATTGACGCAGAAACGGCACTGAACGTGTTTGGGTATACAAATACACCTGCCGGACGAATTAAGGCAGGAGAAAGCCCACAGAGAAGCCACAGAGGGCAAACAGACGGGGCAGCAGTCGTATTGAGCGACGCAGCGGAAGCATACCGCTTCACAACCCCGGCAGCCGGGACAGTCCCGGAAAGAAGCACGGTGCAACGCACAGAGGGCGGCACCGTGGAAAATACCGTGCAGGCAACGGGGTTTTCATACACTGTCAAAGCGTGCGGAAGCACCCGGAAGCTATAAAAAGGAGGTGAGGAACCATGTTGACAACAACTGCTATCAATGATTTTAAGAATTTCATTGACAACATCATTGCCTATGCAAAAGTAACGGTCAACGGCGTTACTGAAAAAAGAGTGATACACCGCAGGGAACGTCTGAAAGACGGCAGGGTTGCTGTATATGTATCAATAACCCCGCAGACCAGCAGTGCTGTTACCGTGCAGAGGGTGCAGCTTTACAACAAGAACAATGAGTTGTGGGCTGACAAAGCGGTTAATATCCCGCTAAACAATGTGCAAGAGGGTGTTTTGTACCGCTTTGTATTTGACTTCACAGAAAAGGAGGTGTAACAGATGTACGAACCTAAATTGTGGCAGGACCATGTGACGGAATTTGAAGACCGTTACACAGAAAGCAGAAATGACGACGGAACCATAACCCACACACCAGTTGAGGGCGAAGTTATCCAGCAGGGAACCCCGCAGAACGCAACCAACTTCAACCACATGGAAACGGGCATTTCAAATGCAACAGAGGTGGCAGCACTTCTGGCGCTTGCGACCATTCACCAGCAGCAGGCAACAGCTGACCTGCAAGGTGAAACAATGACCGTGACTTTGATAAATTCGCAGTCATACCCGTTCAACAATTCGCAGAAGACAGTTGCACTGGCAACAGAAAGAAACCACATGGACTACACCGTGACTGCGGAAGTTGTAGAATATGCAGGCGGCTTCCCCGGTGACATTGTTGTTTCAGACAAGCTGCTAAACGGCTTCAAAATTGCCCATACTGGCAGCGCAACCAGCGTGACGCTGAAAATCTATGTGAAAGGCGGGTTTTACTAATGGCAGGCGTAGTTATTAAGTCAGAAGAGCGCAGACAGCATGAAGCAGAAGTGCTGCGGTCATTTGGGGTGCAGGGCAAGGGCACAGCAGCCCAAAGAGAAGCTGCGGAAGTAATCGCAGCAAGAAGCAATGAAATTGCAAGAAACCAGAATGGAGGTAAGAAGTATTATGGCTACTACTAATAAAATTATCGTAGTTGAGAAGACGCCGGGCACGCATATTGATTATGCGCTGTCAAGCGGTAAGAAAATCACTTTTGGTGATGATGAATTGACAATCAATCTTGCCACCCGTGAAAGAGATTATGAAGTGTCTTTGGACATTTGCATTGATGAAGAAGACGGCGTGGTGATTGGAACTGGCGGCAAGGCGCAGAAGTACGCTGCACAAATTATCATTCCTGCCAGAAGATATGATGTAATAGAGGACGGGGAAGACGAAGAGGGCAACCCAAGAGAAATTCCCGTGCCTATTCCATTTGATATGTCACTTTGCACACTTATTCTTTGGGGATTGGAGGTATAAAAGATGTCTAATTTTGATGATTTAACCATGGCGGTTGCTTCCTTTGGTGGCAACAACGCAGTCAAGTTTGATGATTTGGGTATGCCGTCAATTATGGTGGGTATTCCCAAAATGAAGTATTCTGACATTATCACCGGGGGCACACAAGAAACATTGCCTTGGTGGATTGTGGACGGAGTAGAAAAAGAAGTTATCTGGGTATCAAAGTACATCAATGTTGTGGTCAATGACCGTGCATATTCACTGCCAATGAAAGACCCTAAATGCTATATCAATTTTGACCAAGCGCTTGCAGCGTGCCGCAGAAAGGGTGAGGGCTGGCACCTTAACCAGAACGGCGTATTTGCTGCAATCAACCTTTGGTGCCAGCGCAACGGCTTTGTACCCCGTGGAAACACCAACTGGGACAGAAGCTATGTTAAACCTTATGAAAAAGGTATTAACACATATATTGACGGTTCGCACGGCGGCGGCAGAACTGCAACTGGTTCTGGTCCGGTCACATGGTATCACGACGGCACACCAGCTGGAATTGCTGACCTTTGCGGCAACTGCTGGGAGTGGGTAGCAGGTATGCGCATTGTCAATGGTGAAATCCAGATTATCCCGTATGGCAATTCCATGAAGTCAGATTGCAACATGGGTGCGGGTAGCACAGAATGGAAAGCAATTAAGCCAGACGGAACGCTGGTTGAGCCGGGCACGGCTGGTACATTACACTATGATTATGTTTCCGGCAAGATTGTTATTAACACCAGCACGAACAGTACATTTGCGCAGGGAACACCGTTTGGAAGCGTTGCAGCAGCAAGCGGCGTAAACATTCCGCAGATTGCCATTGCAGCAGGCATTGTCAAAGACAGCGCCGACGACTACGGCACAAGCGGACATTTACAGTACATTAACAGCGACGGCGAAAGGCTGCCTTT
>JAEDGE010000023.1 GCA_016297675.1 Oscillospiraceae bacterium | reverse complement strand
TGTTTGTGTTTGGAATTTTTCCTTTAAAAATTCAGCTTTATCCTTGCATTCCACGCAGAATCCAGTCATACATACCCTGATACTGCAATGCAGAACTGCCCCAAGAGAAGTCCTTTTCCATGCCACGGCGGAGAATGTCGTTCCAGTCTTCCCGATGGTTGAAATAGATATTTTTTGCATAATTGATCGTATACAACAAATCGTCTGCATTATAGTTATGGAAAGTAAAGCCGGTGCCGGTCTTTTCAAACTCGTTGTACGGCTCAACCGTATCCTTCAAACCGCCAGTTTCCCGCACAATCGGAACAGTACCATAGCGGAGTGAAATCAACTGCGTCAGACCGCACGGCTCAAAGCGGGACGGTACCAGCATGGCATCTGCTGCGGCATAGAGCTTGTGTGCAAGCGGATCGGAATAGAAGATGTTGGCAGAAACTCGCTGCGGAAAACGTCCCTGATAGTACCGGAACATATCTTCATAGCGGGATTCACCAGTGCCGATGATGACAAACTGGGTAAATTCATCTACGATGCGTTCGGTAATCCAGTCTACCAAGTCCAGCCCCTTTTGGTCTGTCAGACGAGAGATGATGGCAATCATAAACTTGTCGTCATCGACTGGAAGTCCCAGTTCCTTTTGCAAAGCACGCTTCGCTTCTTTTTTCTTTTCTACAGCATCTTTTACCGTATAATGTACCGAGATTTTTGGGTCTGTTTCCGGATTGTAAACGGTATAGTCAATGCCGTTCAGAATCCCACGGAGAGAACGAGATCTTGCACAAAGCAGACCATCCAGCTGTTCACCGTAGTATGGCGTTTTAATTTCTTCTGCATAAGTTTCGCTGACGGTGGTGATGTAATCTGCATAAACCAAGCCACCCTTGAGCATGTTGGCATCTTTCTTAAATTCCAGCTTATCCGGCGTAAACATATAACGCGGCAAATTGGTATTATAGAGGAAGTGTTTAATGTCCCAAACCCCTTGGAATTTCAGGTTGTGGATGGTCATGATGGATTTGGTTCCCCAGTAGAAGCTGTGCGATGCAAATGTACTTCTCAGGAATACCGGAATCATACCAGTCTGCCAGTCATGGCAATGGATGATATCTGGATGGAACCCAATGACCGGCATGGCTGCCAGAACCGCTTTGCAGAAGAAGATATAGCGTTCAATGTCCCAGCGAATGGAATCTGTATAAGGTTTATCGCATTTAAAGTAATATTCGTTGTCAATGAAGTAGAATGTAATGCCCTCGTATTCATATTGCATGATGCCGACGAACATATTTTCGCTTCTCTGACCATAGTCCATGTAGAAATGATTGAGATAGCGGAACTTTCCACGGTATTCCCACGGAATGCAAGTATAGTTCGGCAGAATGACACGTACGTCATAATCTCCCTTGTAGAGGGCTTTCGGCAGTGCACCGACAACATCGGCCAGTCCGCCGGTTTTGACGAAGGGAACACATTCCGAAGCGGCAAATAAAATATTTTTCATCTTGCTTGTACAACCGTGCTGCTTGCACGGTCTCTCCTTCCGTATCAAAATACTGCAATCCTGTCGGATTGCAGGGCGTTGACAGCTGCAAATCATTGTGAATTTGGAGCTGCTAAAAATATTATACAATATTTTTTCAAAATCGTCAAGTGAAATTTGCAGCAAAGATATAAAAAATATACAAAATAAAATCAGAAATCGGGCAAAATGTTGTGAAAAGCGTTTGCGTTGGACATCCTATTTTAAAATGATATAGAGAAAATAGACGATTTTTCAGGAATATGTCATAGATTCTATCATCATTTTGAAGACAGGAAAAATTTTTGTGAAATACAGAAAAAATAGTTTCCAATGGGGAAAAGATATGGTATAATAGAAAAGAGCATAATAGAAAGGAGACTGCTTGGACTTTATGGCAGAACAGATACTTCAGATGCAGAACCCTGCACAGTGGCAGGCACTTTGTGGAAATTTCGATGAGAATATCCGGACATTGGAACAGCTCTATCAAGTGACGATTGTTTGCCGTGGTGCAGAAATAAAAATTAATGGTGCAGAATCCGGAACGGCACAGGCAGCCGCCGCTCTGCAATCCTTATTGCAGATGTTGGAAACCGGACAGCCTGTTACCCAGCAGACGGTTCGCTATGTAGCTGCAATGGTCAGTGACGGAGAAGGACAGGAATTGCAGACACTGACAGACGGCGGCATCTGCCTGACTGCAACTGGCAAAGTGGTACGAGCAAGAACGGTTGGACAAAAACGGTATGTAACAGCAATGCAAAAGCATACCATTGTATTTGGAATTGGGCCAGCCGGTACTGGAAAGACGTATCTTGCCGTTGCGATGGCGGTGAAAGCGTTCAAGCAGCATACGGTTAGCCGGATTATTTTGACGCGTCCGGCGGTAGAGGCTGGAGAAAAGTTGGGCTTTCTGCCGGGGGACTTACAGAACAAAGTCGATCCCTATTTGCGACCGCTTTATGATGCTCTGTTTGAAATGATGGGGGCAGAAGCGTTTCAGCGGAATCTGGAGCGAGGTTTGATTGAGGTAGCACCGCTTGCTTATATGCGTGGCAGGACGTTGGATCATGCCTATATCATATTGGATGAGGCACAGAATACAACCTCAGAACAGCTGAAAATGTTTTTAACCCGTTTGGGGGAAGACAGCCGGATGGTCATTACAGGGGACATTACCCAGATTGACCTGCCGGATAAACGAAAATGTGGATTGCTGGAGGCGATGCAGGTGCTGCGAAATGTAGACGGCATTGCCATGCAGGAATTTACGAATAAAGATGTGGTACGGCATCGTTTGGTACAGGACATTATTCGTGCCTATGAGAAGTACTATCATCGGGATAGAAAGGTTGAGAAATGATGCGTGTAAAGGTTATGGTGAAAAACAATCAGAAAGCAGTGAAAGTTCCAGTCGGCATTCGCTTGTTGATTCGCCGCTGCTGTCAGGCGGTTCTGGTGATGGAGAAATTTCCCCATGATGCAGAAGTGAGCGTCTCGTTTGTCAGCAATGCTGAGATTCGGAATCTGAATAAAATTTATCGACAGAAAGACCGTGTGACAGATGTGTTGTCATTTCCGCTTGGCGTAAACGGAAAATATGACATCAGTAAGGAAACCGGCTATGCTTTGCTTGGAGATGTTGTAATTTCACTGGAAACAGCTATGCGGCAGGCAGAAGTGTACGGACATTCTCTGGAACGGGAAATTGGTTTCCTGACGGTGCATTCTATGCTGCACCTTCTGGGATATGACCATGAGAATTCTCCGCTGGAAGAGCGGCAAATGCGAGAGAAGGAAGAAACTGTTTTAGCAGAACTTGGAATTTCGAGAGATGCCACCTTTCTTTCAGAGGAGTGAACCATGACAAAATCAGTATTTGTAACGATTTCTGGCAGAACCAATGTGGGAAAGTCTTCGTTGTTGAATGCGATAGTTGGTGAGCGAATTGCGTCCGTCAGTGATAAGCCGCAGACTACCCGAACCAGGATTACTGGAATTAAGACCGTTGACGAAACACAGATGGTCTTTATGGATACCCCCGGCTTGCATAAGCCGAAGAATAAACTGAGCAATTATATGCTACAAGCGGCAAAAGAGGCGGTCAATGATATGGATGTTGTTCTGTTTGTAGCAGATTGTACCCGCCAGCCGACAGAGCAAGAACTTGCATTTTTGCAGCCGCTCCGGCAGTCGAAGACAACGGTAATGCTGGTGTTGAATAAAATTGATTTGCTGGAGGACAAGACGGTCTTAATGCAGCGAATTGCGGCGTGGAATGCAGCGTTTCCGTTTGCAGAAATCATTCCCATCAGCGTGACAGAACAGGATGGGGTTTCTCTGGTGGAGGAAGCTGTCTGTCGCTGTGCAGTGCCGTCGCCGCATTATTTTCCGGATGATAAAATCACCGACCAGCCGGAACAGGTGTTGATTGCAGAGATGATTCGGGAGCAGGTTTTACGTTTGCTGCGGGACGAAGTACCGCATGGTGTTGCAGTGGCAGTAGAGCGTCTGGCAGAGCGAGAGGACAAGGATTTGCTCGATATTGATGCAGTGATTTACTGTGAACGGGATTCCCATAAGGGCATTTTGATTGGGAAAAAGGGTGCAATGCTAAAACAGATTGCCAGCCGTGCCAGAGCCCAGCTGGAACAGTTTTTTCAGATTCAGGTCAATTTACAGTGCTGGGTCAAGGTGAAAGAGGACTGGCGAAATCGGGATGGCTTGATTCGCAATTTCGGTTTGAGCGACAGCAGTCAATCATAGCATAGACAGCACAAATTCCCACCTATAAAAATCACTGTTTCCTGTTATACTATTTCTGAGGTGAAAAGATATGCAAAAAGATCTTTGGGATTGTTTTTGTCAAACAGGAAAAGTGGAAGATTATTTGGCATTTAAACAGGCTGCAACCGCAGCAGAAACACAAAAGAGGAATCCAATCGATCATGCTCATCACAAAACGATGTCTGATTCTACAGGAACGGCAGGCAGGGGATGCCGGTCGTTTTCTTGATATTTTGACGAAAACACAAGGCGTGATGGAGGTGTTTGTGCGGGGGACGAAAAAGGCAAACAGCAAAAATCTCTCTGCCACACAGCCATTCGCCTATGCAAAGCTCTGCCTTTCTGAGAAAAACGGCAAGTATTATGTGGAAAGTGCAGAGCCCATTTATTTATTTTATACCCTGCGGGAAAGCCTGACGCAGCTTGCATTGGCAGCTTATTTTTTTGATTTGATTCGATATGCTGTGCCGCAGGGACAGCAGCAGAATTTTATCCTGCGGCTGACACTGAATACATTATATTATCTCACCACCGGAAAGCGAAGCGAAGCGTTTTTAAAAAGCTTGTTTGAGCTGCGATTTCTTTCAGAGCTGGGAATGATGCCGGATGTTCTGGTTTGTCCGGTTTGTATGGAGTATCTGCCACAATCCCTGTTCTATTCTGCAAGAACGGGGCATTTTTATTGTGCAGACTGCTATCAGCCGACCGAGGAAGATTATGCAGTAAAGATGCCGCTGGGCGGTTTACAGGCAGTACGGCATATTGTATTGACGGCTCCAGACCGGCTGTTTCAGTTTCGGCTGAATGATACGACACAGCAGGCAGTGAATCAGTTTTCGGAGTTATTTGTGCGGTATCAGTTGGACTATCAGCCGCAGACACTGCAATTTTATAAGCGGCTGCAATCTTCGGGTGCAATTGGAAAATAGGCGTATCTTGTTTTTTATACTAGGCTCTATTGCAAAATCTACGATTTTGCAATACCGGCAAATGAATTGCCGGTGGTGGCTCTGCCACCAAGAGCCGCCGTTCATACTGTCCTCGCAAAGCCGATGGCTTTGCAGCCGCTTTTAGCGGCACTGCAAACAACACCGTTGTTTGCAATAGAGGACAGTATATTTTCATTCGCAAATAGCTGTCACAAGATGTTACAAGGAGGCACTATGAATTCAAACGAACGTACTTTGGAATTAGATAAAATACTGGAGCTGCTTGCAAATGAAGCAGCCAACGATATAACAAGAGAACAGGCAAGAAACTTACAGCCCCAGACCGATCTGGCAGTCGTACAGGCAGAACTGGAGAAAACGGATTCTGCCTTGGCACTCGCCATTCAATTTGGAACACCGCCGTTCTATGCCTTTCAGAATATGTGTACCGCTTTGCAGCGAGCAAAGTCTGGTGCAAAACTCTCTTTAAAAGACCTGTTGGAAATCGCTCGTGTGCTGCGGCAGGTACAGGCATTGAGTGACTGGTATGACCATTGTTCCGGTGTAGAAACACCACTCGAGGATTTGTTCAGCCGGCTTGCTCCTGTGCCGTTTTTGCTGGAAAAGCTGGAACGCTGTATTTTGTCCGAGGAGGAGCTTGCGGATGCTGCCAGCCCAGCCTTGGCAGACATCCGGCGAAAATTGCTGCGTTCCGGTCAGCGGCTGCGGGAAACGCTCGACAAGATGGTACGCAATCAGGATGTGCAGAAGTGTTTGCAGGATGCCAGAGTGACGATACGAGATGGAAGATTTGTTTTGCCAGTCAAGGCAGAACATCGGGGACAGATTCAGGGCTTGATTCATGATACCTCTGCCTCTGGACAGACACTCTTTATTGAACCGCTGGCAGTCGTAGAGGCAAACAATGATATGCGGTTGCTGGAAAGTCTGGAGCAGGAGGAAATCGACCGCATTATTACAGAACTCTGTGCAGATTGTGGGACTTGGGCGGATGCTATCATTGCCGACCATGCGGTTTGTGCGGAATTGAATCTTTATTTTGCCAAGGCGAACTTGGCAGCAAAGATGCATGCATTTCGTCCGATTGTAACGGATGATGGCGTACTGGATTTGAAAAATGCCAGACACCCGCTGATTCCAGCGGAAAAAGTCGTACCGATTTCGTTCTCACTGGGCAGAGAACAGAAAACCTTGATTATCACCGGTCCGAATACCGGCGGTAAGACCGTTGCTCTGAAAACAGCCGGCTTGCTGACTTTGATGACGATGTGTGGGTTACTGATTCCAGCAGCGGAGGGCAGCCAGATTTCCGTATTTGAAAAGGTATTTGCGAATATTGGAGATACGCAGAGCATTGAGCAGAATCTTTCTACTTTCTCAGCCCATATGAAACAGGTGATTGAGATTCTGGAGCAGGCGGATGACCGTTCACTGGTTCTGCTGGATGAACTGGGTTCGGGGACGGATCCGGTCGAGGGGGCAGCTCTGGCAGTTGCCATCATTGAACGACTGCACCGTAATGGGGCAAAAATGATGGTGACGACGCATTATCAGGAATTGAAACTCTATGCAACGGAACAGCCGGAAGTGGAAAATGCCTCCTGTGAATTTGATATTGTCAACCTGAAGCCGACGTATCGGTTGATTTTAGGTTCTCCGGGAAAATCCAATGCGTTTGCGATTACAGAGGGACTGGGGATGGATCCGGCGATTATTCACCATGCACAGACTTTGGTGAGCGAGGAAAATGTGCGGTTTGAGCGAGCAGTCGAACAGCTGGAACAGACAAGACAGACTTTGGAAGAGCAATTGCAGTCCATTCAAGAGGAGAAACGGCAGGCGGAAACCGCAGCTGCTGAAGCAAAACAGGAACTGGAAGAAATTCGGGCACATCGGGCAGAAAAAATGGAGCAGGCACGCTTACAGGCGATGCAGATTGTTGAGCAGACCCGTGCAGAATCCAATGCGTTGCTGGAAGAACTGGAAAAGCTGCGGAAGGAAAAGGAACGAGCAACCTTTGCAGAGGATGTCATCTCGGCAAAATCCGGCAGCAAACGGCGGTTCCGGCATATGTATGAAACGGCAAATCCGCTGGAAGAACAGGAATCCGAGCAGTACAGCCTGCCGAGGGCATTGAAAGTCGGCGATACGGTCATGGTGGCAGATACAAAGCAGAAAGGGACGGTTGTCAGCCTGCCAGACGGCAGCAATCGGCTGTTTGTACAGATTGGTGCGATGAAGACGAAAATGCAGCTGGAACGGTTGCGACTGGTTTCCAACCAGCAGACAAAACAACAGCAGAAAAAGTCTGCCCCGAAAACAGGACGGGTTTCTGCGAAAACAGAACGCAGCGGTTCGATGGAATTGGATATTCGGGGCTGTACCTGTGATGATGGTGTCTATCAGATGGATGCCTTTTTAGACCGTGCTGTATTGTCACACGTTTCTACTGTGACCATTATTCACGGTAAGGGCACTGGACAGCTGCGGCAGGCAGTACACCAACGGCTGAAGCAGCTGAAATATGTGAAAAGTTATCGGCTCGGTGTGTTCGGTGAGGGCGAAGACGGTGTAACCATTGTATCCTTGGCATAGAAATTTTAAAAAGAAATGAGGAAAAACCATGACAGAAACAGAAAAAATGTTGGCAGGAAAAATTTATGACCCATCAGAAAAATCGCTTGCTGCACAGCGTACCCTTGCCCATAAACTCTCCAAACAGTATAATGATACATTGGAGGACGAGGCAGAAAAACGAGAAGCGATTTTAAAGGAATTGATTCCGAATCAAGGCAAAGATACCTATCTGCAAGGACCGATACAGTTTGATTATGGGATTTATACAACATTTGGCGAACGGTGCTATGCGAATTTCAATCTGGTAGTGCTGGATACCTGTCCGGTCACCATTGGAAACCATGTCTTTTTTGGACCAAATTGTACACTGGCAACACCGCTGCATCCGTACTTGCCAGAGGAACGGAATATGCGGGAGAAGGCAGACGGTTCGCTGTATGATTTGGAGTATGGTGCCCCCATTTGCATTGAAGATGATTGCTGGATTGCTGCCAATGTGACCATCTGCGGCGGTGTCACGATTGGCAAAGGTTGTGTAATTGGAGCGGGCAGTGTCGTGACCAGAGATATTCCGGCAGGTTCACTGGCAGCTGGAAATCCGTGTCGGGTGATTCGTCCGATTACGGAACAGGATTCCATTTATTTGAAAAAGCAGTTATTTTAAAACAAATATTAGAAAGGACTGTTTGTGATGAAACCACTTCCAAAAACTTATGAGTCTGGAAAATTAACCGCCCTGTATCATGCCTTACAGGTGCCAGAAGAAACGATCGAGCAGATTAAGCAGTATTTTCAGGCAATGGTAAACTTCTACCGCATCATACCACTTAAAAAGGTCTATGAAATCATTTCAGAACAGAATCCGGATTGGATTTCTAAGGAGACATTTTTTGCGGTTACAGATGTCATTCGTCATAGCCAACAAGATTATGTTATTTTAAAACTGGATGAATTGTTTGATGATGTGGACAAATCAGAGCGTATACTGGAAAACGGCTTGCTGTTGCATGAATGTATGCTGGTGGATATGGACAACTGCTATGATTTTATAGAACAGGCGGAGGGAAAGCCTTATTTTATACCGCCAAAAGAAATTCTATTGCAATATGCAGATGAAAATTATTATGAAGAAACACCGCAGACGACTGCATTAAAGGAAGTTTTTCTGGATATGGGGCTGTCCAAGAAGAGAAGTGAAGAGATGCTGTTGGAATGTCTGATGTATATTATGGATGAAAGCAGCACATTGTTGGAGCCGCTGTTTGAATTGCAGCGGTTGCAGCTGCGGTTCAACGACCGGACGATTCGCAGTTTTGTGCGGCGGTATCGGGATTTGCACAATCATTATCCGCTGCCGGCAAATTGTGGCTGTAAGCCGGTTGATTTGATAGAAATATTTCCGGATATGCCAAATGAAGTGTTGTTCTGGACAGAGGATGTTTATCAAGATATATTAGTCAAGAAACAGATGCAGAAAATGGTAGACACAGCAGAGCGGCAGCCAAGAAAAACCATGGTGGATTTTATGCAGCAAGAAATTGGAAGGCAGGAATTGATGAAACGATTAGGGCTCGATAAATTACAGTAAGAGCAAAAAGAAATTTGCAGAAACAGGCAGACAATGATACTTGTTTTTATCCATATTGCAAGTGCGGACGGCGAAAAAAATATTCCGCACTTGCATTTTTTTTGGAATCGGTGTATAATAAACTACATTGCAAAAACAAAAGGAAAAACAGGGCTTCTCAAAATGAAACAAACCTGTTTTCCCCAAAACAGATAAGGATGAAAGTATGGCAAAAAAAGAAATTTACGATAACGAAAGCATTACCATGCTGAAAGGGCCAGACAAGGTGCGGAAACGTCCGGGCGTAATTTTTGGTTCGGATGGCATAGATGGCTGTGCCCATTCTGTATTTGAAATTGTCTCCAATTCCATTGACGAGGCACGCTCAGGCTTCGGGGATAAAATCATTGTCACCCAATATGCAGACCATTCCATTGAAGTAGAGGATTTTGGACGAGGCTGTCCAGTGGATTTTAACAACAAGGAAAACCGCTATAACTGGGAATTGGTTTTCTGCGAGCTGTACGCCGGCGGAAAATACAGTGCAGATGGTGATAACTATGCTTATTCGCTGGGATTAAACGGGCTGGGACTTTGTGCCACACAGTTTTCCTCTGCTTATATGGATGTAGACATCTATCGAGACGGATTTCACTATCAGCTGCATTTTGAAAAGGGCGTAAATATTGGCGGTTTACAGAAAACGCCAGTGAAAACAAAAAAAACTGGCACCAAAATCCACTGGCTGCCGGATTTAGAAGTCTTTACCGAAATCAGCATACCGGATTCCTATTTTCGGGATGTGCTGAAACGACAGGCGGTTGTCAACCCTAATTTGCTGTTCCTTTACCGGAAGCAGCAGGCAGATGGGACGATGGAAGAATCCAGATTCTTATATGAAAACGGCATTGCGGACTATGTGCAGGAGCTGGCAGGCGATACGGCATTGACCAGTATTCAGACATGGGAGTGTCAGCGAGAGGGACGAGATAGAGAAGATAAGCCGGACTATAAAGTCAAGCTGTCCGTTTCGTTTACGTTTTCCAATCGGGTGCAGCAGATAGAGTATTATCACAATTCGAGTTTTTTGGAACACGGCGGTTCGCCGGAACGAGCAGTCAAGCAGGCGTTTGTCTCTCAGATTGACAGCTATTTGAAACAAAACGGAAAGTACCTAAAAAATGAAAGTAAGCTGACCTTTGCGGATGTAGAGGACTGTCTGATTCTGGTTTCCTCCAGTTTTTCGACACAAACTTCCTATGAAAACCAGACGAAAAAAGCAATCACCAACAAGTTCATCTATGAGGCGATGACGGAATTTCTGAAACATCAGCTGGAGATTTATTTCATTGAAAATCCAGATGAAGCGGTGAAAATTGCAGAACAGGTGCTGATTAACAAACGCAGCCGAGAAAATGCAGAGAAGACCCGCCTCAACATTAAGAAAAATCTCGCTGGGAACATTGACCTCGCTAATCGAGTGGAAAAGTTTGTGGACTGCCGCAGCAAGGATGTTTCCAGACGGGAACTGTATATCGTAGAGGGCGATTCTGCATTGGGTTCCGTAAAGATGGCACGAGATGCGGAGTTTCAGGCAGTGATTCCGGTACGAGGAAAAATTTTGAACTGCTTGAAGGCAGACTATAACCGTATTTTTAAAAATGAGATTATTACGGATATTATTAAACTGCTTGGCTGTGGCGTAGAGGTTAAGACAAAGGCAAATAAAGAATTATCTCTGTTCAATCTGGACGGTCTGCGATGGAATAAAATTGTCATTTGCACGGATGCGGATGTGGATGGGTTTCAGATTCGGACATTGATTTTGACAATGCTTTATCGGCTCACGCCGACCTTGATTGAAAACGGTTATGTCTATATTGCAGAATCGCCGCTGTTTGAAATTACGACGAAAAAGCGTACCTATTTTGCCTATACGGAAAAAGAAAAGACCGAGATTTTGAAAAAAATCGGCAAAGAACCGGCAACGCTTCAGCGTTCAAAAGGTTTGGGCGAAAACGAAGCAGATATGATGGCTTTGACCACGATGAATCCAGAGACCAGACGCCTGATTAAGGTGACACCAGCAGGTGTCGAGGAAACCGCAGCCATGTTTGATTTGCTGTTGGGCGATGATTTACAGGGGAGAAAGCAGTTTATTGCAGAGTATGGACATGCTTATTTAGAACTGGCAGATATTAGCTGATGTTTGTTCCTATGAAAATAGATGAAATCTTTGTAATCATAAGTAAATCCGGAGTATTTTTCATCCATACTCCGGATTGGTGTTTGAATTGTAAGGAAATGTAAGGACAGCTTGACAGTAAAAAAAAAATTGGCTATAATGAAAGTGTATATCTGGAAGAAAACATGAGACCGTTATATTCCGGATACAATTCAGATAAAGGATGTTTTATAATTATGTTACTGGACAAATATCTGCCTCGTATTGATTTTGATAGTTACGAGGACTTTAAGCAAAATTACCGTGTCAATGTACCAGAGAATTTCAATTTCGGTTTTGACATTGTAGACGAGTGGGCAAAGCAAGAACCAGAGAAAAAAGCATTGGTTTGGTGTGACGATGACGGGGAGGAGCGGACATTTACCTTTACAGAAATTTCTCGTCTCTCGAACCAGACAGCAAATTATTTCCGGCACCTCGGCATACAGAAGGGAACGGTTGTCATGCTGATTCTTCGTCGTCGCTGGGAATATTGGATTTGTGCGGTTGCACTGCATAAAATCGGTGCTATTTTGATTCCGGGTTCTCTTCAGCTTTCTGCAAAGGACTTGATTTATCGGGGTACCAGTGCCGGTATCTACACGATGGTCTGTGTAGACGATCCTTATGTTGTAGAGCAGGTAGAGACGGCACAGAAGGAAGTGCCCAGTATTCGGCACAAGATTCTGGTTGCAGGCAAACGGGATGGCTGGCATGACTTTGCAGCTGAGATGGCACAGTTTTCAGCGGAATTTCCGCGTCCGACCGGAGAAGCTGCAACCAAGGCAGATGAAGTTGCAATTGTTTACTTTACTTCTGGTACGACTGGAAATCCAAAGATGGTACAGCACAACCATGCACATCCGCTGGGGCATATTGTAACTGCAAAGTACTGGCAGCAGGTACAGGAAAACAAGCTGCATATGAGTGTTTCAGACTCCGGCTGGGGAAAGTTCGGTTGGGGTAAGATTTATGGTCAGTGGATTTGCGGAGCGGTTATTTTTGCTTATGATATGAAGAAATTTGTTCCAACCAATTTGCTGCAAAAGATGCAGGATTATAAGCTGACAACATTTTGTGCACCACCCACCATGTATCGGTTTATGTTACAAGAGGATGTCGCTGCTTACGATTTGTCCAGTATTGAAAATTTTGCAACGGCTGGTGAGCCATTGAATCCGGAAGTATTCAATAAGTGGAAAGAATTAACTGGCAAGGAGATTCGAGAGGGATTCGGACAGACGGAAGGTTCGGTTCTGATTGCAAATTTCCCTTGGTTGACCCCAAAGCCGGGTTCTACCGGAAAACCAGCTCCGCTGTATGATATTCATTTGCTGACCGATGACGGTGAGGAGGCAAAGCCGGGCGAACACGGTTCTTTGACGATGCTGCACCTGAAAGAGGCTTATCCAGTTGGTCTGTTTACTGGTTACTATCAGAATCCAGAAATGACAGATGAAGTCCTTGGCGATGGAACTTACTGCTCTCATGACGTGTTTGAACCGGATGAAGATGGATATTTCTGGTTTGTCGGCAGAAATGATGATGTCATTAAGTGTTCCGGTTATCGAATCGGGCCGTTTGAGGTAGAAAGTGCATTGGTTGCTCATCCGGCTGTAGTAGAGTGTGCGGTTACCGCTGCACCTGACCCGATTCGTGGTAATGTAGTAAAAGCAACCGTTGTACTGGCACGTGGCTATGAGCCGAGTGATGCTCTCACAAAGGAACTGCAAAATCATGTAAAGCATACCACTGCACCTTATAAGTATCCTCGCATCATTGAGTATGTAGATGAATTGCCAAAGACATTGGGCGGTAAGATTAAACGAGCTATGATTCGGAAGGAAAATTTCCAGAAGACAGAAAATCAGTAATAGGCTGCCTGATTAAAATATAAAAGTAAAAGGTTGTATCAAACCATCAAAAAACCGTACTGTGATTTTTTGCAGTACGGTTTTTCCTTTTCTACATAAAAAAATTTTTTGTTTTTCTTGTAATACTTCACAATTTTAACGCAAATATGGTTGAATCTTTTTTCTATATGTGATAAAATAAGAAGGGATGAAAGCGTAAAATTCCTTTAGGGAGGTGTTTCTATGAAAGATAAATTAAAAGGGCTGATTTATCTATTATGTGCAGCGATTTGTTTCCCGTTTCCAAGATATCATGTTGTTACAGCAGCAGACAATGCATTTGATGTACAGAGATTTGTAGAAGTGGCATCTGCACAAATCAATCAGATGCGAGAGGAAAATGGAATCTCTCCCATTCCGACTGCACCGCTTCTGCAAGAGATGTGTGGAAAGCGTGCAGAAGAGTTAACTTCTCTTTATTCCCACAGTCGGCCAAACGGCACACCTTGGTATACCATTTTAGGGGAATATGGCATAGATATGAATTGTGTCGCAGGTGAAAATATTGCAGCTGGTTATGATACGCCGGAAAGTGTTGTGGAAGGCTGGATGAATTCTGCTGGACATCGGAAAACCATTTTGAATGAAAGTTATGATTATTTTGCAGTCGGCGTATATTATAAGGAAAACGATCCAGATTATTATTTTTACTATTGGGACTTGATTTTTTTCTCGTCTGAGAATCCGTTTGAAAATGAATACATACCCGTACAAACTACTATGACAACAACAGAAACCACTACGACAACGACAGAAACGACAACAGAAACCACTACGACAACGACAGAAACGACAACGGAAACTACTACGACAACCACAACGACAACGGAAACCACCACTACAACAACAGAAACTACTACTACCACAACGACAGAAACGACAACAGAAACTACCACGACAACGACGGAAACTACTACAACTGGCACTACAATTACCACAACTATGCAAAATGATATCATTTATGGAGATTGTAATTTAGATGGAAAAGTAGATTTATCAGATGCCATTTTTCTGAACAAATATTTAGCAGGACAAGTTGGATTGACCAGAAAGCAGATGGAATCTGTAAATTGTAATCAAATGGATGGCACAAGTGTAGTAGATGATACAGATGCAGATGCATTGCTGCAATTTATAATTTTGTTGGTGGACAAGCTTCCAATTCGAGCAGTGTGACAGGGGGAAAGGAAACCAATATGGATAAAATAATATAAAAGCACGCACATCGTAGCAACTAAGTTTTACGAGGATGTGCGTGCTTTGTTATTTTTCACAAAGATATTTTTTTGCTTCTGCGTACTTTTGAAATCTTGCTTTTGCTTTTTGATCTATGATGTCTAGTCGATCTGGGTTGCTGTTGTGGGTGAGATCTGCAATTTTCACGGCACGAGCAAGCGGATTGGTTTTGATGGCTTGGATGTATACCTCATATGGCACGGTTTCATCATGTGTCAGCAATCGCAAAGCTTCCAAAATGTTTTCTGGAAATCCAGCAGCTCGCAGATCTTCTGTTGTCACATCCGTGTCTTCCATGACATCATGGAGCAAGGCAGTGCAGATTTCATATTCGGTTGTCATCTGCTGTGCGACTTCATAGGGATGAAAGATATAGGGAATCCCACTTTTGTCTACCTGATTTTTATGGGCAGCAAATGCAATTTTTAATGCCTTTTTGATTAGAGGGGTATAGATCATATTTTTCTATCTCATTTCATGGTAAATGCAATCAAAATAATCGGAAGCAATACCAACAAGGTGTTTCGGTACATTTTCTTTTTTGTTTTTTTCCACTCTTCTGAGGTCATTGCCTTGACCTTTGGTGTTTTCAGCAATGTTAGCATCACACCGGAGGAGATGTAGATAAAATAGGTGTTGATTGTAAATAAGTAAAGGGCACCCAGAAGCATTCGGAGATTGAGATTTGCAATGGCATAGCCACAGGTACAGAGCGGCGGCATCAGAGCGGTTGCAATGGCAACACCAGGGATGATATTATTTGCTTTATCCTGTCTTGTCTGCCCAACAATGCCAGCAATTCCGCCGGCTACGGCAATCAGAACATCAAAAAAATTTGGATTCGTTCTTGCCAACAATTGTTCTGTGGGTTCTTTTATAGGGGACAGCAGAAAATAAATGGTTGCGGTTGCAATGCTCATTACAATTTGAACGGCAAAGCCAGTGGTATGCCGTTCAATCAAATAGCCATCGTTGGCCACAGTACCGTAAGCAATGGCAAGAATACTGCCCATCAGCGGAGAAATCAGCATGGCACCAATGATGACGGCAATAGAATTGGTATTCAAACCAACCGAAGCAATCAGAATCGCACAAACCATAACAACCATGTTTGTTCCTGTAATTTTTCCACCCGATAGGATTCTGTCTCGGATTTCTTCATTGGAAGCGGCATCTTCTGTGATGGAGAACATCTTTTTGAGTACTGTACGAATGCTCTCACGTTTTTTTTCTAAATCTTGATGATTCATAATACAAGACCCCTTTTACTGTAATTTATCATATTTTTCCATGAAGTTCCTGCTTTTTGCGTTCGTACAGTTCCCGATCAAAATATCTGCGATAGCATTCTGATTCAAATTCTCCCCATTGTGTAAAAATAAACTTTACAAAGCCATATTCTTCAAACCATGCAACCCCGTTGAAAATCGGCATATCATTGAAATCAGAAAAATTGGGGCAGCTTACAACCTTTTGCCCATATATCGCATGATTTTCTGTTTTCAGAACACGGTATACATAGAATGTGGCAGGAGTTTCCTCATGGAATCCGATAAAATAAGCTCCGGAAGGGGAGACTGATTTAATGGTGACAGGGAGCGTTTTTTGATTTTCTAACATTACAAAATATTGCATCATCAACATCCTTTATTCCAACTTATTATTTTCATATTCTGCAATATAGGGCAGGTTGCGGTAGATTTCGCCGCAGTCCAGTCCATATCCAACGACAAAAACATCTGGAATGGTGAACAAAGACCGGTCTGGCTTCAGGTCTACCACACGGCGGTCAGGCTTATCCAGCAGGGTAATCACTTTCAGCGAAAGCGGATTTCTTGCCTTCAGCAGTTGGAGGATATGGTGTAGCGTGCGTCCGGTATCAATGATATCCTCTATGATGAGAACGTGATATTGACTGATGTCCTGTTTCAGATCCATGACCATTTCTACCGTACCAGAAGAAACCGTTCCACTATAATAGCTTTTTACGCACAGAAAGGCGATTTCACATGGAATGGGAATCGCACGGCACAAATCAGCCATAAATACAAATGCACCGTTTAAAATGCTGACCAACAGAAGCGGCTTTCCTGCATAATCCTGACCAATTTGTGTACCAGTTTCTTTGATTTTTGTTTTGATTTCTGATTCAGAAATCAAAATGCGTTTGATATTTTGATGAAATTCTTTATTTGTCATTGATTTTTCTCCTATTTAGATTTTTTCTTAAATCATTTATACTATCAACACCAAATATAACGCATACTATTATTAATATAAAATAGTAATATTTTTATAACGAATATTATCTGTAAAACAATATGATTTTTTATTCATGATTTCCTCCAAAGTTTTTCTACTCGACATTGTTATGTTTCCTCTATATCAAAAAGCGTTAATTCCTGATAGGAATTTTGCTGGGAATTCTGTACAAATTTTTCTGGAATAAAATATGCTCCCACTGGATAGTCAATGTTTGCTTTTCTTGCCTGAGAAATCTGGTCTTTGCGTTTGATTTGGTATAACTTTTTATCTTTGATAAAATGGGCTCCCGTCTGATGAAACCGGAACGGGATATTTTTTTCGATGCACTGTCGTCTTAAATCTAAAATCCAATCATAGTTGCACGGTCTTGCAGCAGAACCGGATTCTCCGCTGACGGAAACTTCCTCTATGCTGTCATGCAGGTAGGCAGAAAGGTGGATTTTCTCCAGAATGGGAGCGACGATGATGGATTTATGTTTGATGGGAAGGGAAAGAAAAATCGGCAGCCTGTAATCGGCTCTGTCCTGATTTTCCACGGTGCATCCAATCAAAACATTGTCATATCCATCTCCCCAGTCATCTGGCAGACATTCTTCCAATCTGTCAATTCGTTTGGTGAAAAAATAGAACCAGCAGTCGCTGCGGCGTTTTATCATATTCCAGCAGTCCGCACGCCATGCATCTGCATCCGGCAGCAGGAAATCAGAAGTAAAACAGGTGAATACGATTTTGCCGGACGGAATCTTATAGGTGCCGTCTCGTTTCCTTTTCAACGGCAGATCAAAGGATGCATTTTTGTGACAAAGACTGCTGTCTGTTGTGTTGCCGTACATTTCATCCTGACGATAGACATAACAGTATTTGCAGCCGGGGCTGATTTTGGTGCAGCCATGCCACGGATTCCAGTCGGCATAGGGGTGTTCTGATTGGTTCATAGTGGTTCCTCTTTTTGGTTTTCAGTATTGAGCAAATTTACAACCCATTTTCCTGTCATACACTTGCTTTTGATTTTTTCATATTGAAATTTCTTGCAAACATGATCCAGAACATCACGCCAGCCAGTGCAAGTCCAAGCCCTGTATAAAACACGGCAATAAACGTATTTGGAACCAGACCGGATGACCGCAGCCAGATTCCGCCGCCCATCATAAACGCCATAATACAGTACGCTTTGATATCAAAAAAATGCCAGAATGGACGAGTGGATTCGGGATAACTCTGGATTCGTTTTGTATGTTTGAGGCTCATTTTGAAAAACATGAAACCAAATAGCGTAAATACTACAACTGACAATAGGGGATGATACCATCGAATGATTTTCATACATTGATAGGACAGTATGCCAAGACGTGCCACATTGATGCCTGCAAGCAGCCATACGCAGCCTGCGATGGCAAGTAGTGTTCGCTTCTGTACATGAAAAAAATGTTTTTTATCCATTGGTAATGCTTCTTTATACCACGCAAATCAATTTTCATATTTCTTAGGGAAACCTTGTCTGAACCGTCCGGCAGATTCGCTACGCTGTCTGCC
>JAEDGE010000171.1 GCA_016297675.1 Oscillospiraceae bacterium | reverse complement strand
CACTTTTTGACAAATTGCAAGGTTTTGTATGGAAACGTGCACGGAAATCAATTTTTAAATGATGGTATAAATTTTACGCTGCAGGCGACTGCGGTCACAGGCAGACAGCGTAGCGAATCTGCCGGACGGTTCAGACAAGTTTTCCCAAAGAAATCGGAACAGGAATTTCCATGTAAGAAGACATTGCAAATTCGACATCTGTTTTTCAAAATTATGCACAATCCTACTTGAAAATTTACAAAAAATATGATATACTTTTTACAAAAGGAGGGGATATTATGCACATTCATATGAAAAAGTTACTTGCTTGTTTGCTTGCCGGAACTTTGCTGTCTGTTCCGTTTCCAGCAACAGAAGCAAGTGCCGCAATGTGTGAAGTGACGATGCTGGGAGATGTAAATAACGATGAAAGCATTTCTCTGACAGATCTTGTGACATTGCAGCGGTATCTTCTGCGGCAAAAAGATACCATCTCTGTGAACGCCGATGTCAATGCAGACGGCAGTATCAATATTGTAGACCTCTGTCTGTTGAAGCGAATGCTGTTTGGAACCTATCAACCAGTCGATTTCACCAAACTGAAAATCAATGAGGTCTGTGCTTCCAATGAGAACTGTCTCAGTGACCCTGCTGGAAACCATCCCGACTGGGTGGAACTGTACAACGCCGGAGAACAGCCATTGGACATCAGTGGGTATGGACTCTCAGACGGTGGAAAAAAACTCTTTAAACTGACGTTTCCGGAAAATACGGTTGTTCCGGCAAACGGTTATTTGGTGGTTTACTGCGACAGTAATGCTCCAACGGTAGAGGAAGCTCTCTATGCACCGTTCAGTATCAGTGCATCTGGTGAAACCATCTATCTCACGCATCCAACAATGGGGACTTTGGATATGGTGGAAGTACCTGCAAGTGAGCCGGATATTACCTATGGTAGATATGCAAACGGTTCGGATACGTTCTCCTATCTCTCACCAACACCAAATGAAAGCAATGATACTGCAAAAGAAATTGTGGTGGTAGAAGATCCGGTTTTCTCGGTGGAAAGCGGTTTCTATGATGACCCATTTGACCTGTCTATCACAGGTGCAGCAGGAACGACTATTTACTATACGCTGGATGGTTCTGATCCGTCTACTTCCGATACTGCAAAAGTCTATAACAGTTCACTTTCCATTTATGACAATACCAGTAGTCCGAATGTGCTCAGTGCGGCAAAAGACATTGTACTTTGGAGCTATGGTGCACCAAACTACAATGTGGACAAGGGCATCGTGATTCGTGCTGTTGCAAAGGATGCAAAGGGGAATTGCAGTGATGTGATTTCTAAGAGCTATTTTGTTGGGAAAACGGCATCCTATTATCAGAATATGAAAGTGATTTCTCTGACGACCGATCAAAAAAATATGATAGACAGCCAAACTGGTATTTATGTAGTCGGAGATCAGTATTATGAGTGGAAAAGCAGTGCAGATTATGATCCGACCATTGAAGCATGGGATACACGAAATCCAACAAACTACAATCAGGAAGGGAAAGAGTGGGAACGCCCGGCGGCTGTGGAGGTCTTTGAACAGGGAACACTTGCCTATAGTGGAAATGTCGGTATTCGTATCGCTGGCAACGCCACCCGCAGCAATCCACAGAAGAGTTTCCGGCTCTATGCAAGAAGTGAATACGGCGAATCCAAGATGAAATATGCTTTCTTCGAGGAATTGACTGATCTCAACGGCAATCCAGTAACAAGCTTTGATAAGGTGACCATCCGCAACGGCGGCAATGATTTTGCTGATACCTATATGCGGGATATCCTGGCACAGCAGGCATCGGAAGGTCTGGCAGTCGGCAAACAGGCGGAAGAACCGTGTATCTTGTTCTTGGACGGAGAATTCTGGGGCATGTATATTCTCACAGAAAAGCTGGAGGCAGAATCTATCGAAACAGATTACGGCATTCCGGCGGAAAATGTGACCACCATTAAAAACTATGAGATTGAGGGAGATCAGACAGTCGGGCAGGATTATATTGATTTCTACAACTGGGCAGTCAAAGCGGATATGACAGACGATGCCAACTATCAGACGTTCTGTGAAAAGATCGATATCCAAAGCTTTATGGACTATATTGCCATTGAAACGTATATTGTCAATACGGACTGGTGTACGCCCACTTATACGAATAACTGGATGATGTGGCGTGCCAATACCGTAGAGGAAAGCAATCCGTATGCAGACGGGAAATGGCGGTATCTGCTCTATGATACAGAGTATTCTTCCAACCTGTATGGTGCTGTAAATACCAGATATAACTATGATGTATTTGGAAATATGAAGAAGGAAGCAGAATGGGGCAACATTGGAGCCTTGTTCTATCATCTGCTGGACAATGAAACCTTCAAGGAAACGTTCTATCAGAATTATCTGCGAATCATGGAAGAAAACTTCTCGGTTTCTGCAATGGAAAGTCGGATTGCAGCCTTCCAGTCGGAGATGAAGGAAGCAGTTACAGCAACTTATAAACGGTATGGATATGCCTATCAGAATTATGATAAGTTGTGTGCAAATCTGCTGGAATTTTACCAGAAACGTCCTGTTTATGCAAAGCGGTATCTGGATTTGGTTTGCGGAAAGCTGGTACCTTCTGACAATCTGCTCACCAATGCAGAAAATTGGGAGTTGTATGAGGGAACAGCAGAAGGATCGCTTACCGTAAACAGTGTAACGGATATTACCGCAAAAACGACGGCTACTGGTGAGAAAGATTGGATGATGCAGCCGATGTATACCAATCTGACACTCGAAGCTGGAAAAACGTATCAGTTTACCTATACGATTGAGGGGGACACCACAGCAACCATTGCGGCACATATTCAGATGTTGCATGATCCGTATACTACCTATGCATGGCAGGAACACACTATCACGACAACACCGCAAACCTATACACAGGTCTTTACGATGCCGGAAACTTGCAACGATGTAAAAGTGGCGTTTGACTGTGGTTACAGTACAGGAACCTATCGCATCAGCAATATTTCTTTGGTGTCGCTGTCACAAAATATGCTGACAGATGAGGAAAACTGGCAGATCTACACCGGAACATCAGAAGCAGAATTGACAGTGAACAGTGTAGACAGTCTGATTGTAAATACCACTCAAACTGGTGATGAGGTATGGATGGCACAGGCGATTTATGATGGTCTGACGTTGGAGAAAGGAAAAACCTATCAGCTGACCTATACGCTCAAGAGCAATACGACACAGACGCTTGCCCCACATGTGCAGATGGCAGAAGATCCCTATACCAATTATGCATGGGAAGAAGTGACAGTCACACCAACGGAAAAAACTTACACACAGACGTTCACCATGCCGGAAACTTGCACGAATACAAAAGTGGGATTTGACTGCGGATATGGTGTTGGGACGTATGAAATTACTGACATTTGTCTGAGTTGTCTGGATTGATATCATTCACAGTACACATGCAGGATGCATGTTACAAAAAAACAGAATCAGTTGAGCCGTGCCATGCACGGCAACCAGTGGCAGCCGTCCAGTTCTTTCGGGGAACAGGACGGCTGCTTTTTGTATTTTTCTATCTGGAATCGTTGCAAATCACGGAAATCAATTTTTAAATGATGGTGTAAATTTTACGCCACAGGCGACTGCGGTCAAGCTGGCTCAGCTTGGCGAGGGGGATGCAAGGGGGGCAAGCTGCCACCCTTGCAAAGCAAACGAGTTGGAATTGGTCAATGGATGAGAAACAAGATACCGCTGTCCGCCATCTGAAAAAACAAAACGG
>JAEDGE010000170.1 GCA_016297675.1 Oscillospiraceae bacterium | reverse complement strand
CCAACTACAACCAGCACCACCACAACCACGCAGAAGCCAACTACAACCAGTACGACCACAACCACGCAGAAGCCAACTACAACCAGTACGACTACGACCAAGCAGAAGCAAACTACAACCAGTACCACCAACACTACAAAAAATGGAACAGCAACAAGCATTACAACAACTACACAAAAGGAAACTACAACGAAAAGTGCAACAACCACAACACAAAAGGCATCTGCTACCAGTACTACATTAAATGGAACTACAACCGTTGCAACTCAAAAGACAACGACTACAACAAAAGCAGGAACCACTACGCAGACAACTGCGGGAACTACTGTCACCACGACTACATATGCGACCAAGACCGGAATTGGTACAGGTGCAATTTTTCAAGGGGTGGATGTTTCTGTTTACCAGGGAAATATTGACTGGGAAGCAGCTAAAGCAGACGGCGTAGAGTTTGCCATTATCCGTGCTGGCTATGGAAAATATGTCAGCCAGAAGGATAAGTATTTTGACCAGAATATGCAAAATGCAAAGGCAGCTGGATTGCCGTGTGGTGCGTATTGGTTCAGTTACGCATTGACACCGGAGGATGCAATTAAAGAAGCAGATGCTTTCTATGAGGTTATCAAAGACTATCAGTTTGAATATCCGGTTTCTTTTGATATGGAAACAGAGAATCAGACAAATTTGTCTAAGGAAACTGTTACTGCCATTATTGAGGCATTTTGCGGAAGAATGGAATCCTACGGCTATTATACAACGCTATATAGTTATGCAAGTTTCCTGAATTATAAAGTAGGGGAAAGTGTTTTTGAAAAATATGATATCTGGGTTGCACATTATAATACTAGTCAGCCGGCATTTAATCGGAAGTATGGCCTTTGGCAGTATTCCAGCACAGGTAGAATTGCTGGAATTCAGGGAAATGTAGATCAGGACTTTGTTTATCTGGACTATGAGCGGATTATCAAGAATGCACATTTGAACG
This sequence comes from Oscillospiraceae bacterium, assembly GCA_016297675.1. Classification (GTDB taxonomy): domain Bacteria; phylum Bacillota; class Clostridia; order Oscillospirales; family Ruminococcaceae; genus Ruminococcus_C. The sequence goes on along the minus strand of JAEDGE010000170.1, from coordinate 2,822 downwards.
GGTTCTGATATATTGGAAAGAATGGCGAAAAATGGGGGTGTAGATGGATTTCTACCCCCATTTTTTGCTTGACAAGCATGAAATTTCTGTGTATAATGAAAACATCTGAATGGAAAGGATCGAAAAAGCAATATGAAAAAAACGGATGAAAGAAGAAAATGGCTGCCATTTTTGGTTGTTTTGCTGACACTTGTAACCGTAACGGTTGTTCTCTTCTTCTATACCTGTCAAACTACGATTAAAGTGAAAACACCAGCGGAATTTCCTGTAACAACTACAACAGAAACCACGACGACCACCACGACTACTACAACTACGACGACCACAACCACAACTACCACAACCATGCAGATTGATTATACAATGCATATTGATATGACGACTGTAAAACAGCATAAAGAAAGCAGTCCGAAAGTAGTGGGCTGGATTTACATACCAGATACGGCGGTAAATTATCCAATTATGCAGGCAGACGATAATAATTATTTTCTGCATCTGGACTGGATGGAACGAGAGAGCTTTGCAGGCTGTATTTATGAGGATTATCGTGGCAATCTTGATCATAGCACACTGACTTTGTTATATGGACATAATATGGCTGCTGGTACCATGTTCAGCAATATTAAATATTATAAAGATCCAGAATGGGGGAAAAAGCATCCTTACTTTGAAGTGGCATCACTAGATAAGCGTTATTTGTATGAGGTGCTTTCTGCAAATGTGCTGAATGGAGAATCTGGAGCAGCGTTTTCTTACTGGTTGCCGAATAAAAGTTTGACGATGAATGAGAAAGAATACAAAGAGTATTTGCAGCAAGTGAAAAAGACTGCAACAGTCTGGTATGGTAAGGACGATGTGAGTGATTATACCGGAAATATCATTGCATTGCAAACCTGTAATTCCGGTTCGGATGATGGGATGCGATGTGTCATTTTTGCACGATGTCTGGGTGAACGGTAAATCAAAATAAAATGGCGGAATTGCGGAAATGATTTGCAATTCCGCTGTTTTTATGAATGGAGGAATATCATATGAATTGGTTATCATGGGAAAACGTTTGCAGCATTTTTCCAAGACGAAAGCGGGACAGCCACAAGGGAACATTTGGCACGCTACTTTGTATTACAGGGAGAGATAATATGCCGGGAGCATGTGCACTCTCGACACTGGCAGCTTTGCGGAGTGGTGCAGGATTGGTAAAGGTTGCAACGACCCGAAATAATGTGTCTATTCTGGCATCGCAGATTTATGAATCTGTTTATCTGCCCATGCAGACGGACAACACTGGCGGCATCATCTGGGAGGCAAATCAGAATACACTACGCTCTGCCATTGTACAGGCATCTGCTATATTAATCGGCTGTGGTCTGGGGGATACCGCTGCAACACAACAGCTTGTACGAAAAACAGTACGCCTTGCAAATTGTCCGATTGTAATCGATGCAGATGGTCTAAATGCACTGGCAGCCTGCATAGATATAATGCAGGAGCAAAAGGCAAACTGGATTTTGACACCGCATCCCGGTGAGATGGCACGACTGATAAAATCCAGTCCATCTGTTGTGCAGGCAGATCGAGCTACCTGTGCATTGCAGTTCTGCGAAACATTTTCTGGTACACTGGTGCTGAAGGGGGCAGGAACGATTGTGCAGCAGGGTACGACTTGCGTACAGAATCCGACTGGTAATCCGGGCATGAGCCGTGGCGGTTCTGGTGATGTGCTGGCAGGGATGATTGCTTCTTTTGCAGCACAAGGCATTCCACCCTATCAGGCTGCTTGTGCTGGCGTCTATTTGCATGGATTGGCAGGAGATTTGGCAGCAGAACAGTATTCGGAGCAGGCAATGTTGCCACGAGATTTATTGTATTGTCTGCCACAGGTGTTCCGTAGAATGGAACAATTCCAGTCGAGGATGTAGGAATCAGAAAAAAGCTGTGTGATACAGCCGGAAACAGGAACAAGATAATATGAACAGAAAGACGGAGGCATAGAGATGAAACGATACTTTACAGGTTTTGCATTTGCCATGACAGCTTGTCTTCTGATTACCGGCTGTAGTGTCGGTGGTGGCAGTACCACAGCAAAAAATCAGTTGAATACCAGTTTTACAACTGGTGTAACAATGGAACTGGAGGAGATGACTGCCGAGGGAACTATGCAGCGTGTGGGGGAAGGCGAATGGAATGTTTCTTTTTCTGAACCAGCACAGTTAGCAGGGGTACGCTTGGATTTTCTGGATGGAGAAGTAACGGCATCTTATAAGGGGCTTGCATTTTCCGTTCCGCAGACGGCATTGCCGGCAAAATCAATTTTATATCAGTTTATTCTTGCAGCTGACCAGTTGGCAGAAGAGTCTGCCTTGCAGGGAATTTCCGGTGAAGACGGTGTGACGTTAAAGGGGGAGTTAGAGGCTGGCAATTATGAATTGGTCTTATTGGCAGACGGCAGTCCTTCTGTTTTTCAGATGGAAAACCAGAATGCGACCATCCTATTTCATGACTTTGTTTCCAATGGTACGCCGGCAGAAACAGAAGCATCCCAGACACCGGAAGAAACAGCAGCTTCTGATGAGCAAAGTGATAATATAGAAACCGAGTTAACAGAGATGACAACAGAAACTGTTTCCTGAACAAAAGAAAAATAAGGAAACACAAAAAATTCATAGAAAAAATGGGTTATTTATCCTGTTTTGATTGCGAAAAATAAAAAAATCCCAATTCTGCTTGACAAATGCGGCAGATTCTGATAAGATAATGCTATCAGATATACCATTGGTTTGGCAACGGTGCCTTTCTCAGAAATGAGAAAGGCACTTTTTTTA
>JAEDGE010000169.1 GCA_016297675.1 Oscillospiraceae bacterium | reverse complement strand
AATACGGATACAGCAGAAACGACAGATACGCAGACAACAGCGGAAAATAGCAGCAAAGGCATCAAAACCGGCGGCAGTTTGACGGTGACGGGCGGTATCGTACAGGTTTCCTCTACGGATCACTGTCTGCATAGCAGTGGGACATTTACTTGCAGCGGTGGAACATTGGAATTGCAATCTTCTCAGGCAAAGGGCATCAGCAGTCACGGCGATTTACAGATTACAGACGGTGTGATTACGATTGCACAGGCAACCGAGGGCATTGAGTCCAAGGCGGCAATGGCAATCAGCGGCGGTACGATACGAATTTTACAGGCAACGGATGATGGATTGAATGCTGGCGGTGGCAATACGATGGGGATGGGGTTCCCGATACAGGAAAATACGACAGACAGTCCTGCCAATGCAGATTCCACATCGGATACAGCGGAGAATCATGACATAACGATTTCCGGTGGAATGATTTATGTTTGTGCAGACGGAGACGGCATTGATTCCAACGGCAGCATTGTCATGACTGGGGGGACGGTGTTTGTATCGGGTCCGGTCAGCGGCGGTGATGGTGCACTGGATTTTGAAAATGATATGACAATGTCTGGGGGGTCGGTTCTGGCACTTTCCAGCCGTGGTATGATGGAATATCCCTCCACACAGCATTATTGTACAACTGGTGTACAGGCACAGGCAGGTGATTTTATTGCCGTTTGTGATGCCAATGGAACGGTATTGATGGGAATGCAGACTGCGAAAGATGTTTCCGATGTAGTGTACTATGGTGAGCAGATGGAAAATTGTCAGTTGATCATTGGCGGTACGTATCAGGGAACGCTTTCTGAGGATCATACCGCGATAGATGGGACGGTTTCTGGAGGAACGGTAGCAGAATTTGCTTTGACAGATGGAACAGAGCAGGGCGGCTTTTCACAGGGCAAATTTGGAAATGGCGGTGGTATGCGTCCGGATGGCGGACAGAAACCAAACTTTGCAGAAGGGGAGATGCCAGAGCCGCCGCAGGATGGATTTGGTGAGCAAAATGGTGAAATGCCAGATCAGTCGGTGATCATGTCGCCGAGAGAATTTTAAATACGGTTTCTTTTCCTTTTCTATACTACTATATAAAAACAGACTGTCATGGATATGACAGTCTGTTTTTATGTGTTCAGTTTGAGCGGATAAAATCATATGGAAGTTGCTGCAAAATGTTCCGCATAAAAGTTTCCACAAAAAATCTTGACTTTTTGTCAGTATCGTGGTAAACTAAAATGAAACGATTGTATTGCGGAAAAGATGCAATACAAGGAAACAATCCATGTTGACATAAGCATAAAATGAGAAAGGAACGGTATTTTTTATGAGAAAGAAAGGAATTGCCTTACTAAGTGCTGCCGTATTGGCAGTGACTGGCGTGGGTTCTGCTTCTTCTGCATGGGGTATGGCACAGGCAGCAGACAGCACCAGCAAATACAATTATGCAGAAGCCTTGCAGAAATCCATGTTTTTCTATGAAGTACAGCAGTGCGGGGAATTGCCGGACTGGAATGCGGTCAGCTGGCGAGGAGATGCCATGACCAATGATTATGTACCGGGCGGCTGGTTTGATGCCGGAGATCATATCAAATTTGCACTCACCAACGCTTATACCGCAACGGTAATGGCATGGGGTATCATAGAATATCGGGATGCTGTGAAAAACGCCGGACTGTATGATTTATATCTGAACAACCTGCAATGGGGGTTGGACTATGTTGCCGGCTGTGATGAAGGCGATAAGGTCGTGGGTACCATTGCCGATGATGCTTTTGACCATGTATGGTGGGGCAGTGCCGAAGTATATATGAGAAAATTCATTTTAAAGGGTGGTTCTGAACAGCGACCTTATGATGAAATTACCTGTACTTCCACAGTTGCACAGATGGCATCAGCAATGGCTTCCGGTTATCTTGTTTTCAAGGATGAGAAGCCGGAACTGGCAGACAGTTATCTTGCTCATGCAGAAAGTCTGTTCCAACTGGCAGATCAGACCAGAAGTAATGAGGATCAAGGAACGCAGGGCGGTGGCAATTACTACAAGGCATCGGATTTCTATGATGACCTGTTCTATGCTGCAAACTGGATGTATATGGCAACCGGAGAACAGAAATATCTCGACCTTTGTGAGAGCGATTATATTCCGCAGTTTGCGACAGAAAGTCAATCCACAGAACGCAAATATACATGGGGCTTCTGCTGGGATGACGCTTCGCAGGCGGCTTCGCTGCTCTATGCACTCAACACAGGCAAAGAAGAGTGGAAACAGCAGGTATATAAGCATCTGGAATACTGGACAACCGGTTACGGTGGCAAACAGGTACAGTATACACCGGACGGTCTGGCATGGCTGTTCCAGTGGGGCTCCTTGCGGCATGCAACCACGACGGCTTTCCTTGCACTGCTTTCCGCAGATACCCTTTTTGCAGATGATGCAGCACTCAGTGAAAAATATAATACTTGGGCAAAGTCGCAGATGGATTATTGTTTCGGAGACAATGATCTCGGCATGAGTTATGTACTTGGGATGGGAGAAAAGAATCCGAATTCTTTCCATCATAGAACGGCAAGCGGAATTCATGACGACCACTGGAATGAACTTGGAAAAGTAGATGAAAATGGCGATCCGGTGAAGGATTCGCAATGGCAGACAGAATATGCCCATGTGCTCTATGGAGCATTAGAAGGCGGTCCGAATCAGGATGGTACATTTACAGACAGAGTGGAATCCTATCAGAATACAGAGGTTGCCATTGATTACAATGCAGGATTTACAGCAGCACTTTGTGCGATGATTGATGATTACGGCGGTGAGCCACTTGCTGATTTCCCACCAGTAGAAGAACCAAAGTGGGCAGAATTTCTGGTAAAAGCCTCTATCAACCAGCAGGCAGGAAGCTTTACAGAAATCAAAGCCTATGCAATGAATCATTCTGCATGGCCGGCAAGAGTGATTGAAGATCTTTCTTACAATTATTATTTTGACATTTCGGAACTGGTGGATGCAGGCTATTCCATCAGTGATGTAAAGGTACAGAAAGGAACCGACCAGCATGCAGGAGATGAAGGAGCTGCAACTGTTTCAGATCCGATTCATTATAAGGACAACATTTACTATGTCAAGATTACATTTGGCGATGGTCGGGTTGTCATGCCAACTGGACAATCAGAGCATCGTTCTGAATTACAATTCCGGATTGGCATCGCAGATACCATTCAGAATGTGTGGGATCCTTCCAATGACTATTCTTTCCAGGATCTCGTACAGGGCGGAGAGGATGCCATGATTGAAACGCCGTATATCACCATGTATGATGGCGATACTTTGATCTGGGGCGTAGAGCCAGATGGCACGACGCCGGATGATAATCCAACCACCACAACGACAACCACAGAAACCACTACTACTACGACAACCACGACAACAATTACCACCGATGTCGTTACCACCACAAGCGATACGACTGATACAACAAATCCGAATGAGGATGATCTGATTGGGGATGTCAATGTAGATGGCAAGGTTGACTTGACAGATGCAATTTGTATGAATAAATATCTGGCTGGACAGATGGAGCTGGGTGAGCAGGCAATGCGGAATGCAAACTGCAATCAGGATGGTACGCCTACTGTTGACGAAGCGGATGGGAATGCATTGATTAACTTTGTTATCATGCTGATTACAGAACTGCCAGTTATGGAATAAGCGTATTCGGAATACGGTGATACTGAAATTTATAGAAAGAAAGTGGACATGCTAAAATAGTGTGTCCACTTTCTTT
>JAEDGE010000168.1 GCA_016297675.1 Oscillospiraceae bacterium | reverse complement strand
TGGTTTCTGGTCAGCCAAGTGAATGGTTTTGGGCATTAGACAAAAATGGTGTACCGATACAAAATATGGATATTGTAAACGGCTGGAAATGTCCGTATCACAACGGCAGAATGTGTTTAGAGTTAATCAGGAGGAATTTATATGATACAGAAACAGTATGAACAGCAATTGCAAAAGCAGACTGCTTTACTGGAACGTCCAAATGAAAAAACCGATTTCTACAACGGTATTTTTGACCGCTGGAAATATCCGGTTTTGACACGGGAGCATGTGCCGCTGTATTGGCGGTATGATCTGAATCCAGAAACCAATCCGTATTTTATGGAACGTCTGGGCATCAATGCTGTTTTCAATGCTGGTGCCATTGAACTGGACGGAAAGATTTGTCTTGTGGCAAGAGTAGAAGGGAGCGACCGGAAGAGCTTTTTTGCCGTGGCAGAGAGTGAAACAGGCGTTGACCGATTTGTTTTTCGGGAAAAGCCAGTAATACTGCCGGATTGCGATCCAAATGAAACCAATGTATATGATATGCGTTTGACAAAGCACGAAGATGGTTGGATTTACGGCGTGTTCTGTTCCGAGTCGAGTGCCAATGACCCAAAAGATCTGTCTGCTGCGGTGGCACAGGCTGGAATTGTACGAACAAAGGATTTGAATACATGGGAGCGTCTTCCGAATCTGGTGACAAAGCAAAGCCCACAGCAGCGGAATGTCTGCTTACTGCCGAAGTTCGTGGACGGAAAGTATGCATTTTATACTCGTCCAATGGATGGTTTTATTGAGACTGGTTCCGGTGGCGGAATTGGATATGGTTTAGTAGAGGATATCATGCATCCGGTCATAGAACAAGAAAAAATGACCAGTATTCGGAAGTATCACACCATTACAGAATCCAAAAATGGCAGCGGTGCAACACCGATTGCAACGGACAAGGGCTGGCTGCATATTGCCCATGGTGTACGGAATACTGCAGCCGGACTCCGGTATGTAATCTATGTATTTGTAACCGCTTTGGATGACCCATCTCGTGTGATTGCAGAACCGTCTGGATATCTGATTGCACCGCTTGGAGAAGAACGGCTCGGGGATGTATCCAATGTAGTCTTTACGAATGGTGCTGTGGTAAAAGAAGATGGAAGTGTATATATTTATTATGCATCTTCAGATACACGACTGCATGTGGCAACCTCTACAATAGATCGTCTGCTGGATTATGCCTTCCATACACCGACTGACCCACTCCGCAGTGCAGACTGTGTAAAACAGCGGTGTGAACTGATTGACCGGAATCTTGCATTTTTGAGGAAGGAGCAGGAAAAATGAATTTGAAACTGGCTGCTATTTTTCGGGATCATATGGTCGTACAGCGGAATAAGGCAATTGCTGTTTTCGGAACAGGAACGCCGCACTGTATCATTTCGGTTTCTCTGCACACCAGTGCAACTCGCACCAAGGTTGCAGAAGATGGTACATGGTGTGCCATGTTGCCGCCACTGTCGGCTGGAGAAGGATACAGCCTAATCGTTTCTGATGGGACAGAGCAGTGTATTTGTAAGGATGTTGCGGTAGGAGAAGTCTGGCTGGCAGGTGGACAGAGCAACATGGAGATGGCTTTGCTTGATAGTGCAGATGGTGCAGCAGTCTGCAAAGCATATAATGGTACACAAATTCGATTTTATCAGGTGCCGAAGCGTGCGGTAGTGGATACAGAACTGGCAGCACTGGAGGCGAAAACGACTTGGAAGATTGCAGCTTCAGAGAATGTCGGTGAGATGTCTGCGGTTGCCTTTTACTTTGCACAGAAACTAACAGAAAAGCTGGATTGTGTGATTGGCATTGTGGATTGTTATTGGGGTGGTACCTCTGTTGCATGTTGGATGAGCCGCAGGATGATGGAGAATTTTACAGCCGGACAGGCACAGCTGGCTGCATACAAAGAACAAGTGGGAGCAAAGACCGCTGAACAGTATGCTGCGGAGATGCAGGAATATGATGCAGCATATCAACACTGGCAGACACAGATTGATGCCTGTCGGGCAGAAAATCCAGATATCACATGGAACGAATTGCATGAACGCTGTGGGGAATGTCCGTGGCCGCAGCCAACTGGCTGGCAGTCACCGTTCTGTCCGAATAATCTGCATACCTCTATGATTCTGCGGATTGCTCCTTATACGCTGCGTGGATTTTTGTACTATCAGGGGGAAGAAGATGTATCTCGTTATGCCGGCTACAGTGATATGCTAAACGCCTTGGTAAAGCAGTGGCGGATGGACTGGAATGACTGGGAACTGCCGTTTTTGTTCGTACAGCTGCCGATGTACATAGCTGTAGATGCAGAAGAAGATGGTATATGGGCAATGCAGCGGGAACAACAGAGCATTGCTGACGCAATGCTGAAAAATGCAGGCATGATTGCACTGACAGACTGCGGTGAATTTGACAATATTCATCCGTTGGATAAGAAAACGCCGGGGCAGCGGCTTGCACAGCTTGCAGAACAGATGGTATATGGAAATGGAGCAGAAATCACACCGACAGTGCAAACCATGTATACAGACGGAATCGCCCTGTATGTGACGTTTTCTCATATTACAGATACATTGGTTCTGAAAGAAACGGATTCCCAGACCTGTTTTCTCGCAGGAATGGACGGTATCTTTTATCCAGCAGAAGTAGAACTGACTGCATCGGATACCATTCGCATTTCTTCTTCCAGTGTAGACATGCCGCAGAGCGTAAAATATGCATGGTATAACTATGGAGAGGCTGCATGGTTTACCAAAAACGGACTGGCAGTTCCATCTTTCCGAAAAACACTGTTTGTCAGAAAAAAGGAGCAGGATAATGCATAATACAGAACAGACAACGCCGTTTTTACTGGAACCAGTTGGGAAGGATTATCTTTGGGGCGGAGAACGCCTAAAGACTACATACAACAAGCAGCTTCCACTTACCCCACTGGCAGAAACATGGGAGTGTTCTACGCATCCGGACGGTTGCAGTGTGGTTGCCTCTGGTTTGTATAAGGGGAAGACCTTGCGGTCTGTTTTGCAGGCACATCCGCAATATTTGGGAACCTATGCAAATTCGGATGGGGAACTGCCGATTTTAATCAAGCTGATTGATGCCAAGAAAGATTTATCTGTGCAGGTTCATCCAGACGATGCCTATGCCAAACAGTATGAAAACGGGCAAAATGGGAAAACAGAAATGTGGTATATCTTAGATGCCGAAGAGCAATCCAGTCTGGTATACGGTTTTCGGCAGGAGATGACACCGGAACGGTTGCGGCAGTCTCTTGCTGACGGCACATTGGAGCAGGATTTACAGAAGGTACCGGTATCGAAAAATGATGTCTTTTTGATTGAAGCCGGTACAGTCCATGCGATTGGGGCAGGAATTGTATTGGCAGAGATCCAGCAGAGTTCCAACTTGACCTATCGACTGTATGATTACAACCGAATTGATGCAAATGGCAATAAGCGACCGTTGCATGTGGAAAAGGCAGTTGCCACAGTGGATTATCATCAGAAGCCGCTGCCAGAACAAAAACGAACGGTATGGGAGAAAGAAGGGTATACAGAAGAACTGCTTTGTACATGTCCGTATTTTCAGGTGAAGCGGTTTGTTCTTCGAGAGAATTGTGCTGCATGTGCGAAGAGCATTTCCACTACTCACACATTTGCAGTTTTGCTTTGTATTGACGGAAGCGGTACGCTGCAATATGGAACAGATGCCAGACTTTCTTTTCAGAAAGGACAGTGTATATTTCTACCAGCACATACAACCATTGAACAAGTAGGCGGCAGTGCAGATTTGTTATTTGTCACAGTATAAAT
>JAEDGE010000022.1 GCA_016297675.1 Oscillospiraceae bacterium | reverse complement strand
AGATTATTCTGAATGCCTCTGGATGGCTGGAAAAAGGAGTCTTGACAGAGGATGACCTTGCAGAAATTGATGCTGCAATTACAGCATATGAACCGAAAAACTCGGATTCAACAGAATCTATTGCATAACAAAACAAACTTTGATAAAAGATAATATAATTTTTTCATTCATTCAAAACAGCGGCTGTAAGAAATTGCAGCCGCTGTTTTGATAGTTTATATTTTCTTTTTTGGAAATAAATCGGGAGATTTTTTCTGTAAGTAGAGATAGCCCATTCGCATAGAAAGCCCCGCTACCAATAATAAAATCAAACCCGTTGCAATCACCCAATTCAATACTGTTCCTCTTGCATTATTCATCTGCCGATAAGGAATACTAAACAGCAAAATATAATCATCGTGTGTCTGATAACGAATGAAATACCGCTGATGTTGCTGCATCAAATCGAATTTTCCTTTTTTTGCAGAAAATAAATCCATATCATATTCACTATCTGTATCACATCGCTCTGGCTGCGTATGACTAACATACTTTCCAGTTTCTGCATCAATGATGGCTGAAATCCCTGTATCATAAAATGGCATGTCCACTACAATTGCAGAAACCTCCATCTCCTGTGACTGTGCCAGCATGGATTCTGCCGAATACTGCACCTGCACCAAACCTTTTCCTGTTCCCAGTGCAGAAGCAGCAATAATCGTTGGCTCATCGTTTTGCATCGTAAACAGCACATCTGTGAAAACAGGATCGGTTGCATGAGATAAAAAAGGAGACTGCACTCTCTTCCCTGTACTGGAAAAATCTGTACTGGCAATTAGAATCCCTGTTTCATTGGAAACACTAATTTGTTCTGCACCAATCACGACACGTAGTTCTTCTAATATCGTTTCATTTTCTGATAAGTCTGTCTGTTCTTCCAGCAGCATTGCAACCACTCTCGTTTGGGAAGCATATTCATTCCGCAAGTCTTCCATCAGAGAGGCAGACTCTTCCGCATCCCGATCTAACCGCACCTTTGCTGCCTCCATATTTACATCTACTTGTTGAATCACACGATTCTGATCCAATACCCGCATGCTATATCCAGCAACAAAACATAAAACAATGATTGCTGCCAGCATGCAAATAAATATGAAATGATACGTATGCAGGAGTTGTTTTTTCATAAGCCGTGGTCCTTTCGCGTATGCAAGCTCAGTCAGATTGCGACAGAACTGACAATTTCACCATTCTTATTATTTTTATTATACCACATTCCTTTCTTTTTGTCTACGATTGCAAAAAATATTTGCAAAGAAGCGGCGGTCAAACATTTCTGTTCAACCGCCGCTTTTTATACTGCCTTCGCAAATCCATGGGCTTTGCAGCCGCCTTTGGTGGCATTGCAAACAATGTATTGTTTGCAATAGAGGACAGTATATAACCATTTCATTGTTTACTTCTTTGCCTTCAATTCTTCCAGTGCATCCTTGCGAGAGAGACTGATTTTGCCGTCTTTCACTTCCATAACCTTTACAACAATTTCATCGCCCATGGAAACAACATCTTCCACATTCTCTACTCTGCTGTGATCCAGCTTAGAAATGTGTACCAGACCATCCTTCCCCGGTGCAATTTCTACAAATGCACCAAATGGTTTGATAGAAACAACTTTTCCCTTATAGATTGCTCCTACTTCCGGATCATGTGCAATGGTATGAATAATTTGCAGTGCCTTCTGGCAATTCTCCAGATTCATGCCGCTGATAAATACACCGCCATCTTCGTTAATATCAATCTTGACATCACACTCTGCGGTAATTTTCTGGATGACTTTACCGCCCTGACCGATGACTTCCCGAATCTTATCCACTGGGATCGTTGTCTGGAACATTTTCGGTGCATATTCGTTCACGGTTTTTCGTGGCTCCGGAATTGCCTTGAGCATGATTTCATCCAGAATATACAATCTTGCCTTTCTGGTCTTTTCAAATGCTTCTGCAATGATTGCTGGTGTCAAACCATCTACCTTGATGTCCACCTGAATGGCAGTGATACCCTTGTGTGTACCACCTACCTTAAAGTCCATATCGCCAAAGAAATCTTCCAAGCCCTGAATGTCTACCATCGTCATAAATTCATCGCTGTCCGGCTTGGTAATCAGACCGCAGGAAATACCAGCAACCGGTGCCTTCAGCGGAACGCCTGCATCCATCAATGCCAGCGTGGAACCACAGATAGAACCCTGTGAGGTCGAACCATTGGAAGAAAGTACTTCGGAAACCAAACGCATTGCATACGGAAATTCTTCTACAGATGGCAATACCGGCACCAATGCCTTTTCTGCCAGTGCACCATGACCGATTTCACGCCGTCCCGGTCCTCTGCTCGGCTTTGTTTCGCCAACAGAATAGGATGGGAAATTATACTGGTGCATATACCGCTTGGAGGTTTCTTCATCCAAACCATCAATCTTCTGACTGTCACTGAGCGGTCCCAAGGTTGCAATGGTCATAACCTGTGTCTGACCTCTGGTAAACAAGCCACTGCCGTGTACACGAGGCAGCAAGCCCACTTCTGCCGCCAATGGACGAATCTCATCAATGCCTCTGCCGTCTACCCGCTTGCCCTCATAGAGCCAGTTGCGGACAATCTTCTTTTGCAGTTTGTACAGGCATTCATCCAGCATTGCACCCTGTTCCGGATATTCCGGATCATATTTTTCGTGTACAGCATCGATAATCGGCTGCAATCGTGCATCTCTTTCATTTTTATCGTTGGTATCCAGTGCATACTTCACCTGTTCACCAACCATTGCCTCAACGGCATCAAACAAATCATGATCGATTTCCATGGACTGGAACTCAAACTTCGGCTTACCGATTTCATTCCGAATATCATTGACAAATGCAACCATCTTCTTGATTTCTTCATGTCCTGTCAGAATAGCATCCAGCATCTGCTGTTCTGGTACTTCGTTGGCACCCGCTTCAATCATGACGATCTTTTCCATGGTACCTGCAACTGTCAGGTGCAAGTCATTGTGTGCACGCTGTTCCAGTGTCGGATTCAACACAATTTCCCCATCTACCAGACCTACGCTGATCCCGGCAATTGGTCCATTCCACGGAATATCTGAAATAGAGATGGCAATGGACGTTGCCAACATACCGGTAATTTCCGGTGAACAGTCCGGATCCACTGCCAAAACTGTCATAACAACAGAAACATCATTCCGCATATCCTTCGGGAACAGCGGACGAATCGGACGATCTACCATACGAGAAGTCAGGATTGCCTTTTCAGACGGCTTGCCTTCTCTTTTGGTAAAAGACCCCGGAATTCTGCCAACTGCATACATCCGTTCTTCATAGTCTACCGACAGCGGGAAAAAGTCCACGCCTTCTCTCGGCTTTGCACTGGCGGTTACGTTCGCCATTACAACGGTTTCCCCGTAACGTACCCAGCAGGAGCCATTGGACAATTCACAGGTCTTGCCCGTTTCTACTACGAGCGGTCGACCTGCAAACGTTGTTTCAAACTTTCTATACTTTTCAAACATCTGCCTTTTTCCTTTCTGTAATCTTTGGCAGCAGGTTTAGCAAGTAATCCTGTCTCTGCCATATCCCCTGTGAGAGAAAACAGAAACACGATTGATTGCTAAACAAACCGCTGCACAAATTTTGATTTTTCAAATAAAAACAAACACGGAAAAGCAGCTGGCAAAATCCCGCCGGCCGCCTTTCCGTCCGTTTTTCTTACTTACGAATACCGAGCTTTTCGATGCAAGCACGATACCGCTCTACATCCTTCTTCTTCAGGTAGTTCAGCAGATTTCTTCTGTGACCAACCATCTTCAGAAGACCCCGTCTGGAATGATGATCCTTCTTGTGTGTCTTCAGATGTTCTGTCAGGTCATTGATTCTCTTTGTGAGAATGGCAACCTGCACTTCCGGAGAACCGGTGTCGTGTTCGTGGGTACGATTTGCTTCGATAATCTGATCTTTTTCTTCTTTCCGCAGCATATTATCTTCACCTCATTTAAAATTTCTCATGAACATAGAATAGGGCAGGTAAAGCAAGTCCGCATTGCGGCGTAACCCCTAATCCAAGTACATGACTTTCTTATTATAACACACTTAGTACTGTTTGTAAAGTAACTTTTTTGTAAACAGTCAAGAAATAATTTTCCCTTTATGTTGTTTGGCAGGGTCTTTTGTCGTTCTAACAGTTTCTTTCTGCAAATCCACCGGTTTTTCCTTTCCGCCCATATCCACGAAAACGGCTTCCTCTTCCGATGCCGGCTTGGCGATTTCCAATTCTGGATTGATTTCGCCCCGCTTTTCATAATATGGATTGATAATATATTTCTGAATAGATGGATAACTATTCAATGTCACCATCAGTGCCAAAAATGTTGCCGGAATAAACGGCAGTAACGTCAATACGATCATCAATACCATCAAATTGGTGTGGAAAGCAAGTAACCCAATGCCAACTGCAACAACCGCAACAATCAGCAATGTAATAACATTTTGCCTTAAGCAAACGATGCCAAGGAAAAAGGAATTTTTTATCACATTTTTCAATGACAGATTCGTGGAAACAATCATCAAAAACAGATAAAAATTCATGAGCAGTGCGACCAGTGAAATGCTCAGTGTAATAACCAGCATGACATAATAAAAATTACTGCCGGTTTGTTCTGCCAGACGAGGGTACACATAGAAAGACGCTGCCACACAACAAACCAACAGACAGTCCAGAAAACCCACTACAGCACTATGTGCAAATTCTGCACGAAATGTTTTCATAAAATCGTGTATCATAAAAGTTGGTTTTTCAACCACAAAATTACGCATTACTTTCATCAATCCGGCAGTTGCGGGACCAAATAAAATCATAAACAGCAAAACGCCGATCGCAATCAAAATGCCCGCTGTACCTGTAGTCAATGTTCCATTGAGCATCAGAATAAAACAAACAACTGCCAAAATCAACGGAATAAAAAACAGTGTATAAAAAACATTTAACTCAATTAATTTCCAAAACTTCGCACGGAATAATTCCATATACCGAAAAAAACCTTTCTTTTTCGGTGCATTTTTGGAAATGCCGCTTCCGGCATGTGAAAATCCTTTTCCGAAAAGACCCATTTCTAACTTCCTTTTCTAAATTCATCATGCATTTTAATCTTCTATTGTATTCTCTGTTTCTCTCCCCTGATGCCGTGTTATACAAAAAGAGACTGTAAAACCTACAAACCGCCGCAAAACAAAGAAAGCAGCACAAACAACCCCAATATCACTGCATAGCGTACCAGATATAAACGGCGGCAATGCGGCATGTTTTCCTCCCATTGCCGATGAAAGGCATAGCAAAAAAATAAACTGGAAAGCCAAATTGTTTCCCTTGCTGCCAAAAGCAACAATAATGATGTACCAATGCCATAGGGCAGCAACCAGATCAACAACCGCAACGATTGCAAAGCCGGTGTCAGATGCAGCAGTATCGTCAGCCCAAACAACATCCCATGCAGCAGCAAGGCAAGGCAAGGGATAGGCTGTCCCATTGCAAAAAAGCCTGCTAAACCGCTGCAAAGCAGCAGTCCTGTCACTTCCAATAAGAACAGATGAAATAACTGCTGCTGATCAGCCAACTGCAATCGAGCTTGCAGCAACTCTGGCAGCCACTGCCGCATAGTCATCCACACACCAGCAATACAGCCCAGCAAAATCAAGCAAAGTAAACTACCTTTTTCAATCCGTTTTCTGAATACTCCATTCATTTTTTGTTCCGCTCCCTTCCGGTGTTCACCGTTCCATGTTGTTACAGCCTATGCACGAAACGAAAAAAACAGAACCGGACAAGCAAAAAACAAAATTTACAAACAAACTACCATGTTACTTGGAAAGCTCATAAGCACGCTTGGTACACCGACGACATGCATCTTTCACAACATCCTCCATCTTGCCTTCATACAAAGCATCCAATCCAGCAAGCGTGGTACCGCCCGGTGAGCTAACCTGCCGAATCAAGGTATCAACATCATAGCCGGAATCGGTCAGCATAGCTGCGGAACCAATTAGACTTTGTGCAAACAGCTGTTTCGCTGCTTCCTCTGCAATACCAACTTCTTTTGCATAGTCCAGAAAACCTTTTGCAAACAGATAGATAAATGCCGGACTGCTGCCATTAATTGCAATGACCTCTGCCATCTTGTCCAGCGGCAAAACAGCTGTTACACCACAAAGGGAAAACAACTGCTTTACAAATGCAAACTCCTCCTCAGAAACCGGCTCAATACGTGACAGAGCAGTCGCCCCTTTTCCCAATAGAAGCGGCGTATTTGGCATAACCTGAATGACTTTTGCGTCTGGTTTCGTCTGACTTCGGATATAATCCGGTGTGATACCTGCTGCAATGGAAACGATGACAGTATCTTCTGTCACGGATTCCGAAATCTGGGGCAGTAAGGTATCAAACTGCTGTGGCTTAATGGCAAGAAATACATACTTACACTGCTGCACCACTTCCGCTTCTGAACAACATGCTGTCACGCCGATTTCTGTCAATGCTACAATTTTTTCTGTCATTCGGTCATAGGCATACAGTTCCACCTGTGCTGCCAATGTGCTGCCGGCAATCCCCTTCATAATGGCAGTTCCCATATTACCTGCACCCAAAAAACCAATTTTCACTTTTTGTTCCATGCTACTTCATCCTGCCTTTCTTATTTTTATAAAAATATGAAAAAACAAAAGAAGCACATCCGGCATTTGCGGATGTGCCCCGAACAAATCCAATCCCATTAGAAAAATGCGATGTCCTGTGCGATCTTGTGCAGCCGTTCTTCATACGGTTTCTTCATGGAAAGTGCTTCCTGAATATCAAAGTCTACAATCTTGTTGTTCTGCATTCCCACAACCCGATTGCTTGCACCACTTTCCAGCAGTTCTACTGCATAGTAGCCCATTTCACTTGCAACCACACGATCCCGAACCGTCGGAGAACCGCCACGCTGTACATGACCCAATACGGTTGCTCTGGATTCAATACCAGTCTTTTCCTGCACGGCTCTTGCGATGCCCTCTGCATTGCCGATGTTTTCTGCTACAACGATGATGAAGTTCTGCTTACCATTCTTCTTGCATTCCAGCATTTTTCTTGCCAATTCATCCAGATCGTACGGTACTTCCTTGGTGATAATCTCCACGGCACCGCTTGCCAGACCGGTATTGACTGCGATAAAGCCAGCACCTCTGCCCATTACTTCTACTACGCTGCAACGGTCATGAGACTGACAAGTATCCTGCAGCTTATCAATCAGTTCAATACAAGTGTTCATTGCAGTATCATAACCGATGGTATATTCTGTGCAGGCAATGTCATTGTCAATGGTGCCCGGCAATCCAACACAGGCAATGCCTCTTGCAGACAGATCAGCTGCACCACGGAAAGAACCATCACCGCCAATGACAACAATGCCTTCCATACCATACTTTTCACAAGTTTCCTTTGCCTTCTGCATACCAGCTTCTGTACGGAACTCTGCACTTCTTGCGGTATACAGGATGGTACCGCCCTTGTGAATGATATTGGACACACTCATTTCATCCATTTCCATCACATCATCTTCAATCAGACCACAATAGCCTCTGCGAATGCCATATACCTTGATGCCTTTCTGCAAAGCAGAACGTACTACTGCACGAACAGCTGCATTCATACCCGGTGCGTCACCGCCGCTTGTCAATACACCAATCGTTTTGATCATAATTTTCTACTCCATTCTGCCAATTGGCAAATATTTTCAACTATAAAATCCATTTTGTATTACGACTGTAACACCATATACATTCTTTATTATACACGCTTTGTGCCGTTTGTCAAGGGGATTCCCAGAAATTTAACACTTTTCAACTGCAAATTGTTTTTAAAACAGAAAAAAATAAAAGATTTTTCTATGTTGCAAGCTGTAAAAACAGATCTCTGCGTACGAAAAGGATTGCATATTTTTCGGGGAGGTGTTATAATAAAATTGTATGTTTCTGTTGATACGTGCTCTGCTGCCAAATGGATGCATTTCATTTTGCCATGCTTCCTGAATGGGTGCATGAGAAAATCGTATATTTTTATCTGATTTCAGGGAAAGGACAATTTCTTATGAATCATCTCACAAAAAAACTCTTTTGTCTGTGTCTGCCAGCCATATTGCTCAGCGGATGCAACACACCATTTCACAAAGAAGAATCGGATGGTTCCGGCTATTTATTTACGTATACGCTGCTTGGCAATCCAGAAAATTTAGATCCGCTTCTGGCAACAGATGCCTCCTCCAAACTGATTCTACGCAATATGATGCAAGGATTACTGAAAGAAAACCCGGATGGCACCATCTCCAATGCGATAGCAGAACAATATACGATGCAGGATGACGGACTTGTCTATACATTCTATCTGCGAAATGACTGTTACTGGTATTTTGATGAAAACCAGAACGAAAAAATTGATGACGGCGAAACTTGGAAAGTTACAGCATATGACTTTGTGTATGCATTTCAGCGAATGTTTTTGGCAGAAACTCGTTCCCCTTATCGGGAGACGTTCTCCTGCTTGGCATATGCAGATGAAATCATCAATGGAACGGCAGACCATACGCAAATTGGTGTCACGGCACAGGATGAAACCACGCTGACTTTCCAGCTGGCAGAACCGAACAGCCGTTTTCCGGAACTGTTGGCAACAACCGCAGCACTTCCCTGCAACGAAACATTCTTCCTGAAAACCAAGGGACGGTATGGACTGGATGCCACATCTGTCATTTCCAACGGTGCATTTTATATGCGAAAATGGTTCTATGATCCATACGGCAGCGACAATCTCATTTATATGCAGTGTAATTCTGCCAATGACCAAAAGGAAGGCGATGGAAAAGTATATCCATCTGACTTGACATTTCTCATCCGAAAAAAACAGTCCCAAGCAGAAGAAGCATTTACATCAGAAGTTTCGGACATTCTCACCACTACGATTTATCCACAAAATGAAATCAACAAACCAGAAGAATACAATGTCACATCTTATTCATCGATTACACTTGGATTAATTTTTAATCCAAATAATAATTTATATGCGAATCAAAATATCCGAAAGGCACTTTCTGAAAGCATTGATCGAGAGAATATTGGAAAAGATTCTAATGGAGATCTAACGGGAGCATCGGGTATTATTCCACCAGACACCAGAGTAGATGCCGTGAAATATCGAGATAATGTACCAGAAACAGCCCTTCTTTATGATAATAATACTGCAAAACAGGATTTTGAAAAGGGACTGGAAGAATTACAAATTGACTCGCTGCCATCTGATAAAATTCTGGTTTGTCCAGAATTGATGGACTGTTCCTATTTGCATGAAATCCTGCAAAACTGGCAGCATACATTTGAATTTTATATTGGCATTGAAGAAGTCACTGCCGCAGAATATAAGGAACGGCTGCAATCCGGCAACTATGCTATTGCTCTTTATGGTGTGACAGGAGTCGAGAACAATCCTGCTTCCGTACTTTCTTCATTTGCTTCTGATGCAAATCCATTCTATCAAAATGATACCTTTGATGCACTGTTGTCTCAAACCACCCAATGTAACAATGCTGCACAGTTGACCGATCTTTGTATGCAAATGGAAAATTTGCTGCTTTCAGATTATTGTTTTTTACCAGTTTATTATAAATGCAGCTACCTCATTTATCGCAGTGAAAACCGTGATATTTTCTATGACCCCTACAGCGGCGTCATTGATTTTCAGGCTGTGAAACACTTCGGTTCCTAAGAAAATAAAAAATAAAATTTTCCGACGGTTAGTATAATTTACCTTGTTGCATTCCTGCTACTTTTGCATACAATATAACAATAGCGGTATGCACCACAGAGGCCGATGAACTGTGACGGAATCTTCCGTCTTTAAAATGGCAGTTCACCGGAACGGGAACTGCCACTTGTGATAGATTCTGATGATCGCCTGCTCTGAAGCGATTTTCAGAGAAACGGTGCAGATGTGCACAAAACTGAACCGTTTCCCATTTATGCCCGTGTACAGGAATCCTGCACACGGGCATTTACTTTATACCGTCTCCGGATGAATTTGTTTTTGCTTCTGTTGTTTTTTCTGCTGTGCCAGCAATGCATATTTTTTTCTGGTTGCCAGTCCACCGCGAATATGCCGTTCCTGTTTGTTTTTTTCCAATACGGCTTTTACACCGTCGTACAGGTTCGGATTTAAAAACGGGAGTCGTTCACTCACGTCCTTATGCACAGTACTTTTGGAAATGCCGAACCATTCTGCTGCCGCACGTACAGTGGCATTTTGTTCTAAGATATATTCCCCCAGAATCACTGCACGTTCGCTTGGCTGTTGTTTCATATGCTTCCCTCCAAATTTTAACAAACACTGCAATTTCACTAAAAATGAGAAATAACAGCGGCAGGGGTAAATCCGTATTTCCCACTGACAATACAAGAGATTGCTATATCTATATGTAACATTTCCACCAAAAAGAACCGTTGTTTGGCGGCTTTCCAAACAAAAAGCAATCTTTTTTATCATAGAAATTCAATTTTTATGCAACAAAAAAAGACTGGCATATCAAATGTCAGTCTTTTTATTGATATTATTTTATCATAAAGGCATAATCGATTATAGCAACTGTTCCAATAGACGCAAAATTTCTGCTTTTTGTGCCAAACCATCCGAAAAAGCAGTTGCTCCACCGGCTGCTGTCCCAAGTTTTAAAGCATATGCATAATCCCTTTTCAAAAAACCAGCAAGAAATCCAGCAAGCATGGAATCCCCTGCTCCAACAGCATTTTTCAGGCTTCCTTCACAGACACCGCTGTGATGACAGGTTCCACCTGCATCCAGCAGAAGTGCCCCTTTTTCCGCCATAGAAACCAAGACATTTTCTGCCCCCATTTCCTGTAACCTTTTGGCATAGAATGTAATTTTCTCGACATCTGTCAGCTGCACGCCAAACAGTTCCCCCAATTCATGATGGTTAGGCTTAATCAGAAACGGATGATATTTTAACGTGTTCAGCAGCAAATCGTTTGTAGCATCTACGACAATCCGAATCTTTTTACCGAACAGATGGGCTAAAATGGTTTCATAACTGTCCGCCGGCATAGTACCGGGAATGCTGCCTGCCAATATCAACGTATCGCCATCCTGTAGGGTATCCAATTTCCGGAGCAGCTGCATCATTGCTTCTCCGCTGATTTCCGGTCCCTGTCCGTTTAGTTCCGTTTCCACACCAGTTTTCATTTTGACATTGATTCTGGAAAAGCCATTTTTGAGATGTACAAAATCTGTTTCAATTTCCCTTGCCTGCAAACCCTTTTCAATTGCCTCC
Source organism: Oscillospiraceae bacterium (assembly GCA_016297675.1). GTDB lineage: Bacteria > Bacillota > Clostridia > Oscillospirales > Ruminococcaceae > Ruminococcus_C. The sequence goes on along the minus strand of JAEDGE010000022.1, from coordinate 7,500 downwards.
CCCGTAAAGCCAGCAACAAACCCCAGTGCTCGTGAGGGAACTCCCAGCTCTTTCAGCACCATAGAAACATTGATGCCTTTTCCGCCGAAATAAATTTCTTCTTTGCGAGCACGATTTACCTTCCCTATCTGGACAGCATCCATATGTATCACATAATCAATTGCCGGATTCAGTGTAACTGTATAAATCATCCGTGAAACCTCCTGCATTTTGCTGTTACAATCCATTCCAATCAAAAAATATCTGCTGAAACTTTATCATATCACAATCCTTTGAAAATAGCAAGCGATTTTTCGGAAAAAATGCCGCCCTTTCCAGTTGCTTGACAAGTGAAAGCCGGTTTGCTATAATGAAAAGCAGAAAAAGGAATCCTGTTCCATCCGATTCGGAACCATTCATTCTGTCATGAAAGGAGCGGCTGCCATGTGGCATTATATCACACCATCGAAACAACAACTTTTATCTGTCATGCAAAACGTAGAAAAAATGATTGCAGATTTCTGTATCGCTCCGCTGGAGCTGCCGCCGTTGAATGAAGCCACCTATTTCTATGAACGAACCGGTAAGTTCTGCTGGGAACGAAACGAAACTTACTATCGTGTGGATGTGATTTTCAAGTTCTGGAAACCGCTTTTGACAGTCGCTCACGCTGACAGTGTAGAAATGGCAAAAAAGCATCAATTTCAAAACAGCAAACTGTTTCCCTATGATTTAAGCGATGCGAAACTCCTACAGCAAGTACGGCTTGCCATGCAGGTACCGGAAGACGAAACACCCATGGCTCCGACACAGCGGTTTATCCATGCACGCTTAGAAGAATACGAAAAGGAATATGAAAAGGTCAAACAGAACCCACGAAAATGGAATGCACCGCTGCATCTTGTCTATGCAGAAACAACAGAAGAAGAACAAGCTTCCCTGCGTTATCGGCTGACAATGCTATGCCGTATGGGATATATTAAACTGAAGGATCTATACCGCATTCGCTCACAAGTGCCAGATGCGGCACAAGACATGATACGAGATGCGGATTATCGAGAATCCATGACAGATTGGGTATATGATAAAGAAAATCAGATTATTTTTCTTCGACAACGACAACAATATGATACCAATGCATGGAATCCAATTGATCCATTAGAAAAACGCTATACTCTATTGATCGGTGACGGAGAAGAACTGGAATTGAAAATGGATTATCGGGAAACACGGTATCCATTGGAACGCATTTCCCTCTGGTTCTGCAATCAGACAGGATTTTTAAGAGAATCCATACAGGAAGTCATAAATGCAGCCATCGCTGCTTATGAGGGCAAAAAAGAAGTCCATTCTCTCCAGACAAATTTGGATGCTACCGCTGATTCCGAACGGCTTGACACACAATGCAAACAGGATCCCTTAACGGAAGCAAAAATGGGAGCAGAAAAAATACTTCGCATTTTAGTATATTTGTTGAAAAACAAAGACAATTGTTTGAACTGTCAGAACCTGCTTTTCTATGCAGCTGGATTAGCTGGATATGCTGCTCAGAGATCGATATGGGAAACTTATGGAACACAACAGAACCATGCACAAAACGAAGTATGTTGGCTGATCACTGCTAAAAATGGAAAACGATACTACTATGATAATGGCATGATCCATCAATATTTATTTACGGATCCCTATTCTATCTGGCTAACGGCGACCAATACATTACAGGAACTGCATCCACAAAAGAAAGAACTAACCGGCGACACGTTAGCTGTCATTGCAAAGCGAATCATAGATAATACTAATACGTTCGTTGGAAATGATCACTATCGGCTCAATGGAAAGATAGAACTGACAGATTCTAATCTATCCGATCTGCACGATATTTGGAAAAATCTAAAACCGATAATCTGCCAACATTGCACTAATCCAGAGGAATGGCCGCTTTTGTTCAGCATGGTGGTACAGAGGGCTTTACAGTTTTCTGATCAAGCAGCTCCGCCAGAGTACGCACTTCGCTTGATTATGGAAAGTGCAATCTGTATTGCAAAATTGGATTTATCAACAGAAGGATGTTCCAAGATATAATTTTACTTGACATCATTCTTACTCAAGAAAGGTTGTGACATATATGATTTGCCCCGCTTGCGGAAATGAATTTTCTGATGAAATGCCCATTTGTCCCTACTGTCAAACTCCTGTTACAGAAAATCTCACAGAAACATGGGAAGATTATGATTATGACAGCTTTTATTCTGCCGATACCAGACAGCTGCGGAAAAACCATCAGCTTGTCTTTCTGATTGGACTGCTCTTTGTGCTGGCACTGACTGCACTGGCTCTTTTCTTTCAACTACAAAAACCGTCTCTTGCGACACAAATCCGGCGTGCGGATGCCGCCGAACTGGCATCCATCTGCATGGAATATCCAGAAGAAACCGCTGATGACACCTATACACAAACCTTGTTGAATGCCATTGCAGACTTACAGCAAACTTATACCATGCACAATGATCGGGAATCAGAAGTGCTGGAAAGTTTGCAGCAAATGGCAGCTACAAAAAATGTTATGGTACGGGAACGTGCCTGTGATGCGGTTTCTGAAATGGAATCCAATCGCCTATTACAGGAAATCAACCGTGTGCGTACACAACGGCAAAAACGGATGCTGACAGAAGATGACACCCTAAAAGAAACTGCCCTTCTACTGGCAGATACCTACCAAGAAGCCCCAGATACTTATGAGGCAGAAGCTCCTCGTATCGTACAGGACAGCATGACAGATGCAGCAGATCAGATCTATCATGTCATGTTGATGCACTGTAGCACCTATACCGATGCAATTGCACAATACAGTGAGGAGAAAAAAGAAATTTCTGTCAACTTTCTCAGCACACAGGATTATACCCGTATCGGCATTTCCAGTATCTATGATCCAGCTGCAGGACAATTTTCATTTATCATCCTGTTGCTACCCTAAAACTATTAACAGACATTGGCAATCACAATCTAAAAAGGAGCATTGTGCATGAATCTTCCATTTTCTACAGAATCCCTGCATACCCCTTGTTATGTCACGGACATTGCTGCCCTGAAACAAAACGGTGAAATTCTAAAATATGTACAACAGGAAACCGGCTGTAAAATCCTGTTGGCACAAAAAGCCTTTTCCATGTTTTCCGTCTACCCCCTACTGAAGCCCTATCTTGCCGGCACGACTGCCAGCGGTTTATATGAGGCAAAACTTGGAAGAGAAGAAATGGGCGGAGAGGTACATATTTTTTCTCCTGCCTATCCCATCGCAGATATGCCGGAAATCTGTGCCGTCAGCGACCATATTGTTTTCAATTCGTTCCATCAATGGCAGCTGCACCGTGATACGGTAAAAAACTGCGGACGTTCCATTTCCTGTGGCATTCGCATCAATCCGGAATATGCAGAAGTAGAGACAGACCTGTATAATCCCTGTATCCCCGGTTCTCGCATGGGAACAACCATCGCTCAATTTTCAGAAGAAGCCTTTGACGGACTGGACGGCATTCATTTCCACACCATGTGTGAGCAGGATGCCCCCGTACTGGAACGCACCCTCTCCCATGTGACAGAAAAATTTGATGCTTACTTAAAACGCTGCAAATGGGTCAATTTCGGCGGTGGTCACCACATCACGCGTCCGGGATACGACCTGCCCTGTCTGATTCGCTGTATCCGCAGTATACAGGATCGGTACGGTGTACAGGTTTACTTAGAACCGGGAGAAGCCATCGCCCTCAATGCCGGCTATCTGGTGGCAACCGTACTGGATTTTGTACAAAATGGCATGGAAATTGCCCTGCTAGATGCTTCTGCCGCCTGTCATATGCCAGATGTTCTGGAAATGCCCTACCGCCCACAGATTATTGGTGCAGGAATGCCGAACGAAAAAACTTATACCTATCGGCTTGCCGGAAATACCTGTCTGGCTGGGGATGTCATCGGCGACTACAGTTTTGACCATCCACTGCAAATCGGTGAACGACTGATTTTCTGCGATATGGCAATTTATACAATGGTGAAGAATAATACCTTTAACGGTATGCCATTGCCGGACTTAGTACTACGACAGGAAGATGGTACTTTCTCCGTTGTGAAAACATTCTCCTATCAAGATTTCAAAGGCAGGCTTTCTTAATATGGATTTACAGCATTGTTTGCTCTGTCCTCGTGCCTGCGGTGCAAATCGTAAAAAAACAGCTGGTCTTTGCGGCGGCGGTGCAGAACTGCGGGCAGCCAGAGCTGCCCTGCACTTCTGGGAAGAACCTTGCATCAGTGGCACTGGCGGAGCAGGTGCCATTTTCTTTTCCGGCTGTGCTCTTCGCTGCTGCTATTGCCAAAACCAGCAAATCAGTCAGGAGCATTTCGGCACGGTGCTTTCGATTGCAAAGCTTTCTGAAATCATCCTGCGGTTACAGGAGGAAGGGGCAGAAACCATTGACCTTGTGACTGGATCACATTACACCCCTTGGATTGTGGAAAGCTTACAGCAAGTCAAAAAAAAGTTGCATATTCCAGTGGTCTGGAACAGCAGCGGTTACGAATCCCCAGAAATTTTATCTCTGCTCAATGGACTGATAGATGTCTATTTACCTGACTGGAAATATGTTGACAATGCAACCGCTGCAACATATAGCGGCATTCCAGATTACTGTACCGTGACAGAACAAGCCATTGCAGAAATGGTACAACAAGTGGGAACACCTGTTTTCCAAAATGGTATTTTGAAAAGCGGTGTTTTGATTCGGCATCTGATTCTGCCGGGACAGCGTCATGCCTCTATTGCGTTAATGCGGCAAATCGCAGAACGGTTTCCAAATGGCACTGTACTGGTCAGTCTGATGGGACAATATACCCCACCGGAAACACCACTGCCGGATCCGCATCTAAATAGACGGCTTACCACGATGGAATATCAGAGCGTTCTAAAAGTTGCACAGGAACTGGAAATCGAAGGCTTCGCACAAGAGCTCTCCTCTGCCAGAAAATCCTATATTCCTTCCTTTCAGTTGGAAGGACTTTTCCCATAACCACAGAAAGCAGAACAAAGCCTCTCAACTTTGTTCTGCTTTCTCTTTTATTTTTTTACTTGCATCACACTGTCTGTTTCCGAATCAATGGCGGTATATTCTCTGTCAAATGTAATCACAGTATAGTATTGCACTGGTTGTGTTTCCAAAGCCGCATCAATCATCTCTTTCAGCTTATCATCTTTATAGACACAATCAAATGGTACTACCAAATCAAAAATTAAATTCGTATGGGTTTCACCGGACACCATCCGAAAATCATGCATATGCAAATGCGGATCTAACTGATGCAGCACTTGCAACAACATATCTCGGCAAGCATTCACTTGCACATTGTCCAGTTCAATGGGATCCATATGAATAGTCATATTCATGTGCAGCTGTTCTTGAATTTGACGTTCAATGCGATCGATTTTATCATGAATTGCCACAAAATCCGAACGGCTGGACACTTCGACATGACAGCTGCCAATCATTTTTCCCGGTCCATAATTATGAATCACCAAATCATGAATTCCAAGAATTTCTTCGTTGGCACGAATCAGCTTACAAATTTGCTGCACCAGTTCTGCATCTGCCGGCTTTCCAAGCAAATCATCTACAGTATCTCGAATAATATCATATGCTGTCTTCAAAATAAACAGCGAAACCAAGATTCCCATCCAACCATCTAATGGTATATCTGTAAATAATGAAATAATCAATACAATTAGCGTAGCAGTTGTTGCCAGTACATCACTATAGCTATCCTTTGCTGTCGCAATCATCACGGAAGAACCAATTCGTTTCCCGAGCTTTCGATTAAAAAACGCCATCCAAAGCTTGACTGCAATGGAAAATAATAAAATACAAAGTACAAGCCAATGAAAGGTAACCGGCTCTGGTGAAAGCAACTTTTTCACAGAATCCCGCAGCAACTCTACACCCATCAGTACAATCAAAATAGCAATCAACAGCGATGTCAGATACTCTACTCTTCCATGCCCAAACGGATGCCCTTTATCTGCTGGTTTTGCTGCCATTTTATAGCCGAACAATGTGACCAGACAACTTGCACAATCTGACAAATTGTTAAAGGCATCGGATAAAATCGCAATCGAACCCGATAAAATACCAGCAAGATATTTGATACAGAATAAAATAATATTGCATGTAATTCCCACAACACTACTCAATGTACCATACGCTTTCCGAACAGCCGGATTTTCCACTTCTGTACTGTTCCGAATGAACCGTTTTACGAAAAAATCAATCATCTCATGACAAACCTTCCCTCTCCTATTTTTTGTTCAAGTTCGTGCGTTTTATTCTAACAGAAAAATAAAAATCTGTCAAGTTGTTTTTTAGTCACATTTGTTTAATAAAATTTCTCATAAAATTTACACAAATTTATTTGAGATTCATTAGGAAAAAATGTATAATAAAAGAGTAAATGTGATAGCTACATGAGCAGAACAAGACGTGCCTGCAACGCATCATTGAAAAATGCTCCTGCCTCTATCTCAATTGTACTTGTATGTGGATGCATACAGAAAATATTTTTATGAACAGAAAGGAAAAGCTATGAAAAAGGTAACAAAATTGGTTTCTTTTTGTGCTGCTGTTGCAATGGCTGTCACAGCCATTCCTGCCTCATCTTTGATGCTGGCAAAAGCGGCATCAAACCTCTATGATGGAAAACCAACCATTACAGCCGGTACAACGACCGCAATAGCCGGCGAAGAAGGAGATCTTATACTATCACCGATTATTTATAATGGTGGTGACTTCATTACAGAAGGTTTGTCAATTGCATACAAAACTGGTGATCATGCGAATCCTGCAACTGCAGAATTAATGTCCAATTGGACTTATGAAGGTTATGAATCCAGTTCTGAATTCAATGACTTGGGTTCTTGGAAGGTAAACAAGGATGAAATGATCTTCGCAAATTTGACAAATGGTACCTCTAAAATTAATTCAGGTGTCTTGGATGACGAAGGTATGATCCCACTGGAATTGTACTTCACTTTACCTGATGATGATACTATAAGGGAAATTGCAGCAAAATACGATATGCCATTACAAAAAGACACTGACGGTTCAAGCTATTACTTTTTCCCATTGGAATTGGATGAGGAAAAGATCAACAGCGAAGGCGGCAATGCGTTGATATGGGTAACCGAAAATAACACAGTAGTTGATATAAATGTCGACAATACCAGCGAAGGTGGTATTAAAGTAAAGTTGTCTTCTCCAACAACAACAACTACTACAACGACCGATATCAGCACCACCACCACAACAACGACTACAGCAGTCACCACAACAACGACTACAGCAGTCACCACAACAACGACTTCTGGCACAACTACTACAATTGGTAATGAACCTACTATAAAGGTTGGACAGCAGTTTGTAGAAGCTGATGAAGAATGGGCAACTGCAATCAAACCGGAAATCTATAATGCACCGGAAACCTGGG
>JAEDGE010000021.1 GCA_016297675.1 Oscillospiraceae bacterium | reverse complement strand
CCGACAACCATTTCATATTCCTGCATGGATGACTTTCTCCTTCCAAACTCTCTTAAAGTGTCTGCGGCATACAAGAAAAACCGCCGCAAAGCTGCTCATAAGCATCTGCTGCACCCAGAATGGTCTGCTCTGCAAACTTTGCACCAATCATCTGCATTCCAATCGGCAAACCGGTTTCAGTCTTTCCGCATGGAACACTGATTGCTGGCAGACCTGCAATGTTGACGGGTACCGTGCAGACATCACCACTGTACATCTTCAATGGATCATCTATCTGTGCCCCGAGCCGGAATGCTGGTGTCGGATAAGTCGGCGTAATAATAATATCACACTGCTGGAATGCTGCTGCAAATTCCTGTGCAATCTGACGCTGCACCAGTTTTGCCTTCTTATAATATGCATCATAGAAACCAGAACTCAATACAAAAGTACCCAGCATAATCCGCCGCTTTACTTCATCACCGAATCCCTCGCTTCTGGTTCGCTCATACATATCTGTCAAGCCATCATAATTTGCAGCACGATAGCCATACTTCACGCCATCAAACCGTGCCAGATTGGAGGAAGCTTCTGCAGAGGCAATGATATAGTAGGTATTGACCGCATATTCTGTGCTCGGCAGAGAGATTTCCTTGACAATTGCCCCATTTGCCTCCAGCAAATGGACTGCATTCATAACAGCGGTTTTCACTGTATCATCGATACCAGCTCCGAAATATTCCTTCGGCAAGCCGATTTTCAAACCGGCAACCTGACTGCCCTGTAAAGCAGCTGCAAAATCTGGATAGGTACGATAAGCAGAAGTCGCATCCATATTGTCATGTCCGCAAATCAAGCTATAGAGCATGGCAACATCCTTGACAGATTTACCAATTGGTCCAATCTGATCCAAAGAAGAGGCAAATGCCACCAATCCATAACGGGAAACACTGCCGTAGGTTGGCTTCAGTCCCACTGTGCCACAGAAAGAAGACGGCTGTCGAATAGAACCACCTGTATCGGAACCCAGTGTGACAATCGCTTCTCCGGCTGCAACCGCTGCCGCAGAACCACCGGAAGAACCACCCGGCACACAGTCTAAACAATGTGGATTATGGGTCTTCTTAATGTAGGAAGTTTCCGTAGAAGAACCCATTGCAAATTCATCCATGTTCAGTTTACCGGTGATGACCATTTTGGCATCCCGAATCGGCTGCATGACTGTGGCATCAAACGGCGGTACATACTGTTCCAACATCTTAGAGGCACAGGTTGTCCGCAGTCCCTTTGTAGAAATGTTATCCTTGATTCCAATCGGAATCCCAGCCAGCGGATGCAGGGATTCTCCGGCTGCTCTTGCATTGTCAACGGCTTCTGCCTGTGCCAGTACATCTTCACACTGGGTGACATATGCCCCTACTTTTTCCTCTACTGCTGCAATGCGTCCCTGTACAGACTGACAGAGTTCCACTGCACTGCATTCTTTCTTTTGCAGCATTTCTGACAGCACAGAGGCTGTCTGTTCAAAAAGTTCCATGTTTCTTCTGCCTCCCTATTATTCTACGGTTTTCGGTACAACCAGACAGCCTGCCTGCACCTCTGGAGCATTGGCAAGCATCTCTTCCCGCTTAAACTTATGTTCTTTTGCCACGTCTTCCCGCAGCCGCATGGCATTGTTTGGGTCTACCGTCAAGGTATCCTTGACATCCGGCAAATGATCAACCATTGCCACAATCGACTCCATGTCCTTCTCAAACTTTGCAGCCTGCTCTGGCTCCAAATGCAGCCGAGACAGTTTTGCAATGTGTGCAATATCAATTTTCATGAGATCCAACAACCTTTCTTTTCAACTTATATCCATCCGGATATAAGTTTTTATTTTGTATGTGCAAGCAGATCCTGCTCTGTCCAAACCGGTATCCCAAGCTCCTCTGCTTTTTGCAACTTACTGCCAGCTTCTGCTCCGGCAACCACATAGGTGGTCTTCTTGGAAACACTGCCGCTCACTTTTCCGCCAAACTGTTCGATCAATGCTTTGGCTTCTGACCGTTTCATGGTCGGCAGGGTACCAGTCAGTACAAACGTCATCTTCTCAAACCGTTTATCCGTCAGTGCTGTTCGGGTATACTGCATATTAACGCCATATTCTTGCAGCTCTGCAATTAAATGCTGCATATGCGGCTCCCGAAATGCCTCCACAACGCTTTCTGCCATAATCATCCCAAAGCCTTCTATTTCTGCAATCTGTTCCGCACTTGCCTGCATGATGACATCCATAGACGGAAAAGCATCACACAGCAGCTTGGCTGCCTGCAAGCCGATATTCCGAATCCCTAACCCGTAAATCAAACGAGGCAGCGGATTCTGTTTGGAATTTGCAATTGCTTGCAACAGATTTTCAGCCGATTTTTCAGCAAACCGTTCCAGCTGAAGCAGATCTTCTTTTTTTAGAATATATAGATCTGCTACAGAATGCAGATAACCAGCATTTTGCAGGGCAATGATGTTCTGTGGTCCCAGTCCTTCAATATTCATGGCATCTTTTGAGGCAAAATGAATCATTCTCTTGAGCAGCTGTGCCGGACAATCCGGATTCGGACAGCGTAATGCACTTTCCTCTGCATCCCTGACCGCTTCTGTACCGCAAACCGGACAAACGGTCGGCATCTGATACGGTACAGCATCCGGCTGATGAACAGCTGCACGCACGACCTCTGGAATGATTTCGCCGGCTTTTCGTACCACAATGGTATCACCTAAACAAATACCCTTCTCTGTAATGAAATCCTGATTGTGCAGCGTGGCACGAGAAACATCCGTTCCGGCAAGACGAATGGGTTGAAATACTGCCACCGGTGTGATTACGCCAGTTCTGCCGACACTGTTGAGAATTTCCAACAGTTCCGTTTCCTTTTCCTCCGGCGGAAATTTATATGCTGCTGCCCACTTTGGCACTTTTGCAGTTGCTCCCATTTCCTCTCGCTGTGCAAAATCATTGATCTTTACCACAACGCCGTCAATGTCATAGGAAAACCGTTCTCGTTCTGTCCCCACTGCCTGCAAGGCATCCAACACCTGCTGCAATGTCTCCAACGGCTGCGTTGCCTGAACCACTTTCATGCCAAGCTGCTGCAAGTAGTCCAGTGACTGTCGGTGTGTGGTCAAAGTGACACCCTCCACCTGCTGCACATTAAAAATCAAAATATCCAGTCCTCTTTTTGCGGTAACAGTGGCATCTTTCTGCCGCAGAGAACCAGACGCCGCATTTCGAGGATTCTTAAAAGGGGTTTCGCCGTTCAATTCCTGCTCTGCTGTCAGGGAAAGAAACCGTTCTCTCGGCATATAAACCTCTCCCCGTACCTCTAAAAACGGTGGTGCATTTTCCAGTTGCAGCGGAATCGAACGAATCGTTTTCAAATTTTCAGTGACATCTTCTCCCACAAATCCGTCCCCTCGTGTAGAACCTCTTGTGAAGACACCATTGGTGTATTCCAAAGAAACGGATAAACCGTCAATTTTTGGCTCTACAATGAACTGCGGAGCAGGAAACTGCTCTTTGCAGCGTGTGACAAAGGCAGAAACTTCCTCGTAGGAAAAAACATCCTGCAAACTCATCATCTGCACAGTATGCGGCACTTTTGCAAATGTGCTCGCAGCCATACCGCCCACACGCTGTGTCGGCGAAGTCGGCAGCTGCAAAGACGGGAATGCTGTTTCCAACTGCCGCAGCTCCTGCATCATCTCATCATAGGAAAAATCAGAAACGGACGGATCATTTAAGACATAATAGCGGTAATTATGCGTTTCCAATTCTTTGGAAAGTTTTGCAATCCGCTCTTTTGCTTCTGCAAGTTCCATATTTTTTATTTCCTCCATCTGTATATTCCGTCCCCTATTATACCACATTTCTTTCCAAAGAACCACTGCTTTCATGATTTTTTCAGGATTTATTCACCAAATACTACATAGGACTCCGGTACATTCCCCACCAGAATCGTTTCTGTTAAAAGATAGGAAAATTGTGCAGTTGTCGTGGTGCGGTAAAAAGGAGCGGCTGCCTGTAGCGTTACAGTGACCTCTACCCGAATGGTGTGGCACGTCTGATTAATTCCGGCAGATTCCAGCTGACTGACCAGTTTGACATCTGCTGCCCCAATCGGCAGCATTTTCATCTGAAGGGTCGGCCCTTTTCCAGCAAACAGCCACACACCTGTTGCTGTGCCAAGAGAAACCGGAAAGGTTTCCTCTCTGGCGGACTGCAAGTCTTTGTTAATCTGTGTCAGCAGTTGTGCCTGTATTTGATTGATGTGTGTGGTCAGCGTTTCTACCGCTGTGACATTGCCGTTCGTATCATAGAGCAAGACTGCAAAATCAGAATACGTATCCCCGTTTTCCTGCAATACCGTGTGCACGCTTTCTCCAATCTGCACAGAGGCAGCAGAACGGCACTCTTGTGCACAGACTGCCAATACATCCGGACGAATCCAACGATCCAGCTTTACCAGACCAAATAGAATTCCGGTCACAATCAAAATGCTCCATAAAAAAATAGTGATCTGCCTTTTCTGCATTTTGGCGGTTTGTCTTCTCAATGCCTTGCTCCTCATATAAAAAGGGCGGCTTATGAGCCGCCCAACGAAAAACAAATCATACAAATACTGCGTTACAGCGGTTTTTCCTCTTCTTCTGTATTGTCAGGTGTACCACAGACGCAGTCAGAAGAAAATGCATCTCCTATGCCATTGACAGAACCCGGTGAAAATTCTTCTGCTGGAAACCGAATTTTATCAAACACAGCACAGGGAGATTCCGTATCGGCACGACACTCCTTTGTGGGAATCGTATATTCATAAGTCGGCACTAAAATGGTAACAGGACGGAATAATTCTACAACAGAAAATAATCCCAGTGTCATGATGACGGTACGGATGGGTACTGCACTGCTGCCCTCCGGTGATGACGGACAAACCATGCCTACTCTGGTTTCCAATGCAATTGGCTCTACAACCTGTACCGCAGCAGTCGGCAGGTTGATGCTTTCGCAGCAGTCTTCCTCCTTTTTGTGTGGTTTTCCAGTACTGAAGAATGTTTTGCTGCTGCTTTCACCGCCATAGAGAATCACATTTTTTCCGGCATATGCCGTTCCCGTCAACAGTGTCGGACTGCCGCAGGCTCGTTCATACGCCATCAGCTCTACCCGAAATGTATACGTCAAGTCAATGGAGAAAAAACCACGATTAAACGGAACTGGCTCGATGTTCATGCAGATATCAGAGACTTTTACACAACGGCTTTTCACCAACGTCACATGCGGTGACAATTCTCCGCAATCCAATAAAACTTGCACATTGGACAGACAATCCCGATCGCTGCAACTATCAAAGACACGATCCACTTTGATTGGTACCGCATCTGGACAGGTGTCCGGCATTGGATGAAATTTACTCATAGAAACTCCTCCTATGGAAACATAGTCAAAGCAGAACGGTGCTGCTTCTCTACAGTCTATTCAGAGGGTTCCTATTTTGTGACTGCTGCAAGCAAAATCTTTATGCTTCCGTGTTGTACATCTCCCGAAAGAAACAACTATAGGAGCCAGTATGACAAGCAACGCCCGTTTGCTCCACATTGATGAGCAAGGTATCGTTGTCACAGTCACTATACATACTAATGACCTTCTGCAAGTGTCCAGAGGTCGCACCTTTGTTCCAGAGTTCCTGACGAGAACGACTCCAAAACCAAGTATATCCGGTTTCCAGTGTCTTTTTCAGACTCTCCTGATTCATATAGGCTAACATCAATACCGTTTTTGTGTTGTACTCGTAGACAATCGCTGGTATCAGCTCGCCCTTTTCAAAATATTGCTCCAAATGGTTCGGGTCAATTTTTAACATGTTGATTTCCTCATTTCTTTTGATTTCCATTTTCATCAAACTGCTGCTGCAAGGCTCGTTCTGTAAAAAGAATGGGAATGATCAAAATCAAAGACTGCAAGCAAACCACAACGCCCATTAGAACGATATCTGTTTCTACTTTCATAAAAAGAAAGAATACAGAAAGTACAACAGAAATGCAGAACATCACAATGCCATAAATTTTCCAGAGCCGTCCGCAATAGGCATGTGCAAATCTCCAAGTTTCCATGTTTCTCATAGAACGTTTTGTGCGGTAACCAATCAAACCATTGATGTTCTTCGACGGGTGTGCCTGCATCATCCAGCCTGCAAATGCCATGATAATGGGTATCACAAACAGCATCAGGATACAAAATATCCGCATCGTATCACCGCATCAAAATGCCTTTCTTCCGGCAGTCTACTTTGACATCCTGTACAGTCAATTCTCCGAAATGAAACAGAGATGCTGCCAATGCCGCAGAACAACCAGTTTCCAAAAAGGCTTCTGCAAAATCCGGCAGCTTGCCGGCTCCGCCGCTGGCAATGACCGGAATCGAAACGGCACCGCAGACTGCCTTCAACATCGGTAGGTCAAAGCCTTCCTTTGTGCCGTCTGCATCAATGGAGTTCAGGCAAATCTCCCCTGCTCCCAACTGTTCGCACTGCTTCACCCAGTCGATTAAATCCAGATGCATATCCACCCTGCCGCCATTGATGAAAACCGTCCACTTGTTTTCTGCAATTTTTTTTGCATCAATCCCAATACATACACACTGACTGCCAAAAATATCAGCTGCTTCCCGAATCAAAGCCGGATTCTGCACTGCCTGCGAATTTACAGAAACCTTGTCCGCACCGGCACGCAACGTTTCCCGAAAATCATCGATGCTCTTAATTCCACCGCCAACCGTCAGCGGCACAAAAATCTTCTTTGCAGCTTCCCGTACAACATCCAGAATCACGCCTCTTTTCTCATAAGAGGCAGTAATATCATAAAACACAATCTCATCGGCACCCTGTGCATTATAGACCTGTGCCAATGCAACCGGATCCCCGACATCCCGAACGCCTTCAAATTTGACACCTTTTACTACTTTTCCATCCCGTACATCCAGACAGGGAATAATTCTCTTCGCCAGCATATCCTGCAACCTCCATTCTTATTGCTGTGTACCGGCACAAGCAATCGCTTCTTCTAACCGCAATGTTCCCTGATACAGCGACTTTCCACAGATTGTTCCGTACAGCCCCATCTGTTTGCACGCCTGAATATCTGCAATGGTATGTACACCACCACTTGCAATGATATTGCAGCTTGTCCCAACTGCATTGTGAATCTGCTGCAACTGTTCTGTATTGACACCGGACAGTGTACCATCTCTGGAAATATCCGTGTAAATGATATATTTTACACCAACGGATGCCATCTCTCTGGCAAGAGAAAGATAGTCTACAGAAGAACTGTCCAGCCAACCTTCTACAGCAACCATACCATTTTTGGCGTCAATACCGACAGCAATCCGATCACCATATTCTGCAACCGCTTCCTTGACGATCTGCGGATTTTTCAAAGCGATAGAACCGAGAATCACACGAGAAATTCCACCCTGCAAATAGGTTTCTACCGTATCCAGACTGCGGATCCCCCCGCCCAGTTCCACCTTGAGCGTTGTATGTTTTGCAACATCCAAAAATAAATCCGCATTCATCGGCTTTCCAGCTCTGGCACCATCCAAATCGACCATGTGAATCCAAGCCGCTCCGGCATTCACAAAATCCGATGCGGTTTTCCGGTAATCTTCTGCGACTTTATGAGAAGTGGAAAAATCCCCCTTTACCAATCGGACACACGTTCCATCCTGAATATCAATTGCAGGTAAAATGATCATTTCAACAGCCCTCCAAAATTCCGCAGAATCTGCAATCCAGTTTCTCCACTCTTTTCCGGATGAAACTGTGCACCGAAAACGGTCTTTCCATCATAAACCATTGCCGGAATCTGTCCGCCGTAAGTCACATAGGCAGCCAGATACTCCGAAGAAACAAATGCCTGATAGGAGTGTACAAAATATACATATGCTTCCTCCGGCAGATTTTTCAGCAGCGGACAGTCTATTCCATACTCCAGTTTATTCCATCCCATGTGTGGAATGATCAGATCGGTTGCTGGTATTTTTTCCACCGTTCCCGGAATCAGTCCCAATCCGTCACATGCTTCAAATTCGTAGCCTTTTTCAAAAATCAACTGCATCCCAAGACAAATGCCCAGAAATGGCTTCTTTTTTGCCTCTGTTTGCAGAACATCCACTAGGTTTCGTTCCCGCAGCATTTGCATGGCACTGGGAAATGCCCCCACACCCGGCAGAATGATGGCATCTGCTGTCTGAATAGCATGGGCATCATCCGTCAACTGGCTTTCCATGCCCAGATAGTCCAGTGCATTCTTGACACTGAAAATGTTGCCTGCACCATAGTCTACAATGGCAATCATTTATAAAACCCCTTTCGTAGAAAGTGTTTGTCCGCTTTTAGTCGGCTCAATGGCAATTTTTAATGCATGTGCCACTGCTTTAAAGGCAGCCTCGCATTTGTGGTGGTCATTCGTGCCATACATCATATGAATATGCAGCGTAATGCCAGCCTGAAAGGCAAAGGCACGGAAAAACTCTTCTGTCAGACAGGTATCATATTGTCCAATCATCGCATTCGTAAACGTTCCCTGAAAAACCAGAAACGGACGGTTGCTGATGTCCAGACTGCAAAAGGCAAGGGCTTCATCCATTGGAATGTAGGCACTTCCGTAACGAGTGATACCGGACTTGTCGCCTAAGGCTTCTCCAATTGCTTTTCCCAGTACAATTCCTGTATCTTCTACTGTGTGATGTCCGTCCACATGCAAATCTCCGGCAACTTGAATATACATGCTGATGCCACTATGTACAGCAAGGGCAGTCAGCATATGGTCGAAAAAGCCAATGCCAGTGTGAATCTCGGCAACGCCCTTTCCATCCAGTATCACTTTTATCTGAATTTGTGTTTCTTTTGTATTACGCTCTATCACGGCTTCTCGCATATTGCACCTCCTGTTATGCAAAATCAAATAAACGACAATTTCTCGTCATTTATTTTAAAGGTCTTTATTAGAAATCCTCATTAAAGAAATCATAATCCATACGCTTTATTTCGTATGTTGTTTCTATGGAAACACCAAGATTATATTCTATCATAAGGGCGGTCAAAGCTTCTCCATCTACCAAAACAATTTTTTGTTGTAAGTGTCGCTGTGCAAACTGAACAGCTTCATTAGAAAATTTAGCAGTAGTGATAAAAAGTCCTTTGGATGCACCTTGTCCAGCCAATGCACCCAAAAATCTTTGTATTTCTGGTCTACTAACTGTAGATTCTGGTTTCCATTGCTTTGCTTGCACATAAATTGTATCAAATCCAAATTTATCTGCTTTGACTAATCCATCAATTCCACCATCACCTGTCTTTTGTGTGGTGGTAGGTTCTCCATATCCCATTTTTTTCAAAAGCAACACAACAAGCTTTTCAAAATTATACCATTCCATTTTCAGAACTTCTTGCATAAGATTATCTGATAATGATTGGTTAATTTGCTTTACAGAAGATTCTATGATTTCTTTTGGACTTTCTGCTGCTTTTTCTTCCCTTAAAGTCCTATTTTCTTTATTTGCATTATCCATCCCAATAAAAACACGAAATGATTCATATTTTTTTAGATATGATAACGTAATATTCTGTATACCATCCGCAATCGCTTCTTTTCCTGCATTTGTTAAACAATATTGTGCACGAGATGTACTTTCAATTAAACCCGCTTTTTTTAGATACGTTTTTGCCCACGATACTCTATCATAAAACAAATTCTGCTTTCCATTTGGTGTGGTTAATTGTAAATCCTGTTCTGTTAAATTGTAAAATTTACAACAAAAATCTCTTAATTCTCTCATACTATGAGAGTTTCCATCCTTTAAGCACTGTATAATTGGTTGAAAAAATTCATAATATTTGGGAACAGCCACTCATTTTTCCTCCGCAAACCGTACCGTAATCGCATTGGCGTGTGCAGTCAAGCCTTCCCGATTCGCAATCAGCACAATATCATCCTTTGCTGCACGCAGAGCATCCTTTGTATAATATGTATAGCTGGAACGCTTTGTAAAACTTGCCACGCCCAATGGAGAGAAGAACCGTGCTGTTCCACTGGTCGGTAGAACGTGGTTCGGTCCTGCATAATAGTCGCCCAACGGTTCAGAGGCATACTGCCCCAGAAAGACAGAGCCGGCATTGTCCAATGCACCCAACAGTTCCATTGGATTTTCCATCAGGACTTCCAAGTGCTCCGGTGCAATCCGGTTTGCCAGCTGTACTGCCTCTTCCCGACTATTGCAAAGCAAAATGGCACCGTAATTGTTCATGGACTTCTCAATGATTTCTTTTCTGGAAAGGGTCTGTACCTGTCGATTCACCTCTGCCTGCACCTGTTCTGCCAGTGCCGCACTGGTAGTCACCAAAATAGAAGAAGCAAGCACATCGTGTTCTGCCTGTGACATCAAATCTGCTGCCACATAAGACGGTTCCGCTGTTTCATCTGCCATTACCAATACTTCGCTTGGACCTGCAATCATATCAATATCCACAATGCCATATAACAGCTTCTTGGCAGTTGCAACATAAATGTTGCCGGGACCTACAATCTTATCCACCTTCGGAATTTCCTCTGTTCCGTATGCCAGTGCAGCAATTGCCTGTGCTCCGCCGGAAAGGAAAATCCGATCGACACCGCAAATCGCTGCTGCAACCAGAATATCTGGATTCGGTGTGCCGTCTTTTCTCGGCGGTGTCACCATAATGATTTCTTTCACTCCTGCAATTTTTGCAGGAACTGCATTCATAATTACACTGGATGGATAAGCTGCCGTACCACCCGGAACATACAGCCCTACACGTTCCAGACCACGGACACGCTGTCCTAAAATCACACCGTTTTCCATCGGGTGAATAAAGCCCTGTTCCACTTGCCGCTGGTGAAAATCCCGTACATTTTCCATCGCATTCAGCAAAGCATTGACAAATGCTTCATCTGCTTCTGTCAAAGCATCGTTGATGACTTCTCTTGGTACTTCATAATATTCTGGCAGACTGCCGTCAAATTGCAGCGTATAATTTTTCACCGCTGCATCTCCGCCTGCTTTGACCGTCTTTAAAATTTCCTGTACTGTTTCCGTAACACGCTGATTGGTTTCCCCAGTTCTCTGATCTAATAACTGAAAAAATGTTTCTCGTTCTTCTGCTACACTTGCATTGATCTGCTTCATCGTAATCATGCCTGCAATACCTCCTCAATTTTTTGAATCAGTGCTTCAATTTCCTGCTGCCGCATTTTCAGGCTGACGACATTTGCAATCAGTCTTGCAGAAATGGGGACAATTTCTTCTACTACTTCCAAACCGTTTTCCCGCAGCGTCACACCCGTTTCTACAATATCTACAATGCCGTCTGCCAGTTCCAACAACGGTGCCAGTTCTACAGAGCCTTCAATTTTTACAATATCGACATCCATGCCTTTGCTCTCAAAGAAACGGCGTGCAACATTCGGATACTTTGTTGCAATACACTTTACACCATAACCGCTGTAAAAATCGGTTCCCTTCTTGGTTGCCAGTGCAAACCGGCATCTGCCAAAGCCCAAATCTGCCAGTTCAAAAAATTTCCCTGGCATTTCCAGAATCGTATCCTTTCCGACAACGCCCAAGTCACAGACACCATGTTCCACATAGGTAATGACATCCGCAGCTTTGGAAAGCACCACTTCCATATTGCCGTCCGGAATCGGCAGAATCAGCCGTCTGCCTTTGTTATGTACTGCTTCACAATCATAGCCCAGCTTTTCCAGCAGAGCAACGGTATCTTTTTCTAAGCGGCCTTTTGTCAATGCAATTCTAAGCGGTTTTGTCATAATACTGTGACCTCCGTAACATCTTCTTCTACTCGATATAATTTCGGAATCTGCCGTGTTTTTGCATACTGCAAAGCAGCTTCCGCTGTTTCTTCCAGGGCAAATTCCACCACACTGCCAGCCTGCCGTTTGGTTTCTGCCAGTTTAATGGCTTCCTGTTCATAGCCCGGTGCTGCATAAATCACAGCATCTGCTGGCTTCTTTGTCCGTGGATTGTGCTTCATTGCCACCTTTGCCACCGCATCTACATTGACAGCAAAACCAACTGCCGGCACGTCATATCCAAAACTCTCCAACAATTTATTATATCTGCCGCCGGAAAGTACTTCATCGCCATAACCTTCCAGATAGCCCTTAATAATCACACCGGTATAATAATCTGCCTTGTTGACAATACCCAGATCTACACTGACCCGTTCTCTGCCAATTAGGGCTGCAATTTCATTGTACAGCTTCCGCAGATATTGCAGCATATCCTGAATATGCGGTGTGGTGTACAACTGTGCCATTTTATCAAACACTTCCTCGCCGCCAAACAAAGAAGGCAGCTTTTTTAAGGCATGAATGATATGGTTATCTCCCAATGTATCCAGCAAGTCATTCAGAGCAGAATAGTTTTTCGTTTCAATCAGATAGCGAATCTCTTCTTTTGTATTCGGAGATGCATGCAGCTCTCGCATCAATTCTTTGAAAATGCCGGCATCGCCCAGTTCAAGGGAGAAATTTGTCTCATTGCATTCCTTCAGCACGACAATTGCCATGCTTGCCATTTCCAAATCTGCCATATAAGAATTGGAACCAATCAGCTCCACACCAGCCTGCATAAATGCATCGCTCCGCCCTTTCAACGCTGGCTCAAACCGATAGGCACTCTGCATATAGCAGAGCCGCAGCGGCAGCATGGCTTCCCGCAGACGGGTGGCAACCACTCTTGCAATCGGTGTCGTAGACTCCGGACGCAGTACCAGCAGCCTTCCCTTGCTGTCTGTCAACTTATACAGCTGTTCCTGCGGATAGCGAACGGCATCCGACTGAAATACATCAAAAAATTCCAACCCCGGTGTAATCAGTTCATCATATCCGTGACTCTGAAAAACAGAACGGATTGTTTCCTCGGTTTCTCGCCGCACCAAACATTCTTCTAACAATAAATCTTTTGTGCCTTCCGGCGTAATTAGATTGTAATTTCTCATTTGTTCCTCCTGCAAAGCACTTTATCGTGCTACTATGATAATAAGATAACATGCTATCACAGCTTTGTCAAGCTAAAAGAGCGACATTTGACTGGATTTCGGCAAATCGCCGAATGCATTCAACTTTTCCAATGTTTCTATCACGGTTTTGGACGCACCACTTCGACTTTGAAACTCTTCAATCGAAATAAAATCCCGTTTTTGTGCTGCTTCATACAGTCCATTGGCAGCCGCCAGACCAATGCCACTGAGTGCAGAAAATGGAATCCGAATTTTTTCATCCTCTACCAGATACTGTGATGCATGAGAGCGATACAGGTCAATCGGCAGAAACTCCAGTCCTCTGCACATCATTTCATTGATAATATAAAGCAGATCTAACTGATCGTTCTCTTTTTTAGAACGCTCATTTCCTTTTTCCCGCAGCGATTCAATTCGCTCCCGCACTGCTGTTTTCCCCTGCATCACCAACTCTACATCAAAATCTTCGCCTCGTGTACTGAAGTAAACGGCATAATATGCAAGTGGCTTGTATAATTTAAACCACCCCAGTTTAATTGCAGCCGTAACATAAGCAGCAGCATGTGCTTTTGGAAACATATACTTGATTTTTAGGCAACTTTCAATATACCAATCTGGTACATTGTGGTCTTTTAGCATTTGAATTCGTTCCGGTGTGAAGGTCTTTGGTGCTTTTCCCTTACGGGTATCCTCCATAATCTGGAATGCCTGTTTTGGTTCTACACCCTTATGCAGCAGATAGGTCATAATACTATCTCTCGTTCCAATCACATCAGAAATGGTACAAGTCCCGTTGTCAATCAAGTCTTTTGCATTACCCAGCCATACATCTGTACCATGCGAAAGACCGGAAACCTGCAAAAAGTCACTGAATTTTGTTGGCTTGGAATCCAGCAGCATTTGAATCGTAAATCCGGTTCCCATTTCCGGAATGCCAAGACTACCGGTTTTACAGTAAATCTCTTCACTGGTGACACCTAATTCCTCTGCATGGGTACACATCCGAATGACACGTGGGTCTGTGGTCGGAATTTCTCGAATGTCCAGTCCTGTGATGTTCTCCAGATGGCGGTACATCGTTGGCACAACATGTCCCAATTCGTCCAGTTTCAAAATGGTATCATGCAGCGAATGGAAGTCAAAATGTGTTGTAATCACATCAGAATCCGCAGAATCTGCCGGATGCTGTACTGGAGTAAAATCATAGACATCATAATCATTCGGGACAACGACCATACCGCCCGGATGCTGTCCGGTCGTTCGCTTGATGCCTGTACAGCCGATGGAAAGACGGTTGATTTCTGTGGGGCTGCATTCGATGCCACGTTCATCTAAATACTTCTTAACATAACCATATGCAGTCTTGTCCGCAACGGCTGCAATCGTTCCGGCTTTGAACACGTTATCCCGCCCGAACAATTCTTCTGTATAACGATGGGCAGAAGACTGATATTCACTGGAGAAATTCAGGTCAATATCAGGGGCTTTATCACCGTCAAAGCCAAGGAAGGTTTCAAATGGAATATCATGTCCATCACGATTCATCTCTGTGCCACATTCCGGACACTTTTTCGCCGGCAAATCAAAGCCAGAACCCACACTGCCGTCTGTGATAAATTCGCTGTGCTTACACTTCGGGCAAACATAATGCGGTGCAAGCGGATTGACTTCCGAAATGCCCGCCATGGATGCGACAAAAGAAGACCCAACAGACCCTCTGGAACCAACCTCATAGCCATGTGCTACACTGTCCCATACCAGCTTTTGTGCAATAATATACAAAACAGCAAAACCATGCTTGATAATCGAATCCAGCTCTCGATTCAGCCGCTTTTCTACCAATTCCGGAAGCGGATCGCCGTAAATTTCCCGTGCTTTTTCATTCGTAATGCGAATCAAGTCTTCTTCTGCACCGTCAATATTCGGGGTAAAAGTGCCTTTTGGAATTGGACGAATATGCTCAATACAGTCCGCAATATAGTTGGTGTTCTCTACTACTACTTCATAGGCTTTCCCTTCTCCCAAATAGGAAAATTCTTCCAGCATTTCATCTGTCGTCCGGAGGTACAACGGCGGCTGATATTTTGCATCTTCGTAGCCCTGTCCTGCCTGCAAGATTTCACGGAATTTCGCATCTCCCGGATCCATAAAGTGCACATCACAAGTAGCACAGACCGGAATGTGCAACTCTTCTCCCAGTTTCACAATCGCACGGTTATAATCTCTCAGTTCCTCTCGATTGGCAGCTGTGCCGTTGCGAATCATGAACGCATTGTTTTCATCCGGCTGAATTTCCAGATAATCATAAAACTTTGCCAGTCCCACAATTTCTGCATGCGGACGATTCTCCACCATTGCCTGAAACAGTTCGCCGGCTTCGCAGGCACTGCCGAACAGCAGTCCCTCTCGGTGTTGCTGTAAGACCGATTTCGGTATTAACGGCTTTCGGTAGAAATATTTCAAATGTCCGTAGGAAATCAGCTTATACAGATTTTTTAAGCCCGCCTGATTGCGTACCAATATGATTTGATGGTAGGATTTCAGTTTCCGAACATCCACATCTGCGATGTTTGTATTCAGTTCTGCAAGTGTCTGCAAGCCTTTCTCCTGTATCAGCTGAGAGACCAGTTTCACATAAATTTTTGCCAGCATCTGTGCATCGTTGCAGGCACGATGATGGTCAAATTTTCCCAGCTTCAATGCCTTCGCAACTGCATCCAACTTATGTTTTGCAATCTGCGGCAACATAATTTGACTCAAAACCAACGTATCCAGTGTGACAAATGAAAAATCAATTTGCTGTCTGGTGCAGGCATTCCGAATAAAGGACGTATCAAACCGTGCATTATGTGCTGCCAGAACCGGTTTTTCCGTTCCGCAGAAGGCAATAAACTCCTCCAGTGCCTGTCGTTCATTTGGGGCATTTGCAACCATACTATCTGTAATACCTGTCAATTCCACAATCTTTTGCGGTATCGGCTTTCCCGGATTTACCATAGTAGAAAACGTATCCACAATTTGCAGATTCCGCAGCTTTACTGCTCCGATTTCTGTTAATCGGTCTTTGGTATAACTCAAGCCAGTCGTTTCCACATCAAAGATAATGATTTCATCTTGTAAACTTCTTGGGTCTGGCTCATCAATAACCTGTTGTTTCTGCAAATCATTGACGACATATGCCTCGCACCCATAGATAATTTTAAAATCTTTATCTTTGATGGCATTCCATGCATTCATGGCATCCGGAAACGCCTGTGCAATTCCGTGGTCGGTGATGGCAATCGCCGGATGTCCCCAATCATGTGCCCGATTGACCAACTTTCCTGCTTCGGTAATGGCATCCATTTGAGACATGGCAGTATGGCAATGCAGCTCTACTCGTTTCTTTTCTGCATGGTCTTCCTTTTTCTTCCGCTTCACCATTGTAATGGCATCCGGTTTCAATACCATCTCATGGGCAAACTGGTCAAAATCAATTCGTCCCATCAGCAACAAAGTACTACCCTTTTTGATTTCATTCAGCGGCAGTTTTTTCAGATTTTCTGTGGTGTCAAACAGCTTGACCAAAATCGAATTTTCGTAATCCGTCACCTGATAGGTAGCAACGGTTCGCTCTCCTCTGACCTCTCGTACTTCCATGGCAAAGACATCTGCCAGAATGACAGAACGCTGCCCTTCTCGCTGCAATGCCTCTGTAATGGAAATCGGCAAGTCCCGAATCGGTCTGCCTTTGATGAGTGTGGCACTGCCTGGGACAATATTATCCAGTGCAATGGAAAGGGTAACAGATTGTGCTTTCACCGGCTCTGCTTTCCCCTGCGGTGCAGGGGCAGTAGATGGAGCTTGGAACTGTTCCACATGTTTTGGCACTGTTTTTTCTGCGATTTCCTGCATCATGTGATAGTCTTCTTCCGAAACGGCAGCCGTCCCCTGTAATTCTACTTTTCGCTGTACAGAAAAAAGCCGCTGTAACAGATTCTGTATTTGCTCAGTCACGTGATAGCGATTTAAAATATCATATCCGCCGTTTTTCAAGGTAATTTGCAGTGTGGTTTCTGACAAATGCACTTCTGCATTGTCAAAAAATCCATTGACCACCGGTTGCTCCCGCTTCAAAAATTGCAGCAAATCCGGAAAATAATCCACACTGCAAAGTGCAGAGTCATATTTGGGTGCAATTCGTACCGTTTCAATTTCCAATGCCGTTTGCAGCGTCTGCTCCAATGCAAAGACATCCGCAGCTGGCACCAGATGAGGAAATGTGACATAAAAAGAAAGGCGTGTCAGATTTTCCGCATAAGTCAGACGATATAAGATACCATCCTGCATGGAATCCGGTAATGCTGCCACATAGGGATCCAAAAAGTAGGAAAATCGCAAGGTCTCCATATTTCACACTCCTAAAATTTCTCAATTTCCTGCATTAATTCTGATACAATCTCGGATTCTGGTATTTTTCGCAGAATTTCTCCCTTCTTAAACAGTACGGCACAACCATCTCCGCCTGCAATGCCAATATCTGCTTCCCGTGCTTCTCCGGGACCATTCACCACGCATCCCATAACGGCAACCTTGATGTCTTTTTCGACTCCTGCCAGTGCGGCTTCCACTTCTTTTGCCGTCTTCACTAAATCAATTCTGGTTCTGCCACAGGTCGGACACGCCACCAATTCTGGCCCGCCACGCAGTCCCAGACATTTCAAAATATCTTTTGCGGCATAAATCTCCTGTACAGGGTCATCTGTCAGGGAAACCCGTATAGTTGCTCCAATGCCATCGTGCAACAGCGACCCAATGCCAATTGCCGACTTGATAAGCCCCATGTGTGCGGTACCGGCTTCTGTTACACCAAGATGCAGTGGATAATCACATTGCTGAGCTGCCAGACGGTAGGCATCAATCATAGTAGAAACGGTAGAAGATTTCATGGAGATTACAATATCCGTAAAGTCACAGTCCTCCAGCATTTTCACATGCCGCATGGCACTTTCCACCAGAGCTGATGCAGTCGGAGCACCGTATTTTGCAAGCAGATCTTTTTCCAGCGAACCCGAATTCACACCAATCCGAATGGGAATGTTGCGAGACTGACACGCTTTTACAACCTGTTTTACCCGATCCATTCCGCCAATGTTCCCCGGATTGATCCGAATTTTATCAATGCCAGCTGCCACTGCTTCCAAGGCAAGCCGATAGTCAAAATGAATATCGGCAACCAATGGAATGGAAACGGCTTCTTTGATGGCGGGAATCAATTTTAACGCTTCTTTGTCCGGAATCGCTGCACGCAGAATCTCGCAGCCTGCCTGCTCCAGTGCCACTGCCTGTGCCACACTGCCGGCAATGTCATCCGAACGGGTATTCAGCATGGACTGAATATAAATATGGTTTCCATCTAATACACAATCGCCAACCCGAATGGCTTTTTTTGTTTGCATCCGTATTTGCTCCTTCCTGTTGTCAATAAAAAATTCGTGTGACATCCTGCACGGTCACCACAATCATCAATAAAAACAGAGCTGCCATCCCAACAAAATGCACCATCGCTTCATGCTCTTTTTTGACCGGTTTCCGCCGAATCGCCTCCAGCAGCAGGAATAAAAACCGGCTGCCATCCAGCCCCGGTATTGGCAGCAGATTGAAAATTCCTACATTGACCGTAATAAAAATGGTCAAATGCAGGACAGAAGAAATTCGTTCCGCAGCGGTTTCTCCCACTGTTGCAGCATCGCTGATGACCTCAACCGTTCCGACCGGACCGGATAAATCCTGTATACCATATTTGCCGGTGACCAGTTCCAACAGGGACATCCAAATCAATTTACCTGTTGCGATTGTATCTTTTGCAGCATAAGTGGTAACACTCCAGACCGTCTTTTCCTTTGCTTCTAAAGAAAAGTCCAACCAGTCATGCGTTTCCTCATCCAAAAATGTCACATTTTCCAGCTTCACTTTTTCCCCATTCCGTTCGACCACAACTGTAAACGGTTCCCCAGCTTCATTGTTCATCTTATACTGCAAGTCCGTAATCGTAAAAATATGAGA